>JBAIXY010000115.1:0-2907 GCA_037916205.1 Vicinamibacterales bacterium
CGCGCCGTTGACGTAGATGTAGACCGTGGCCACGCCGTCGGGGTCATAGGCCGTCGCGGTGACCGTGGTCGTCTGGCCGGAGGCCAGGCTGGTCGAGTACGGCGAAAGGGAAAGCGAGACCGTGCCGGCATTGCCGGAACTCGAAGAAGACGAAGAAGACGAGCCGATGGTCAGGCCCTGAGCCGACGAACTGACCGAACCGTTGTTCCGGTCGACCTCGCGGGCGTAAACGGAGACGGCCGTGCCCGTCGCATAATTAGAGCCATAGAGCACGACCGAACAGGTGGCGTTGGCGTTGGTGCCGGACTGCGGACAGGTCTGGGTCACCGCGCCGTTGACGTAGATGTAGACCGTGGCCACGCCATCGGGGTCATAGGCCGTCGCGGTGACCGTGGTCGTCTGGCCGGAGGCCAGGCTGGTCGAGTACGGCGAAAGGGAAAGCGAGACCGTGCCGTTAGCGGCCGCGGAGCCGCTGATGCTTAGGGCGCTCGTGCTCGAATCGGACGAAGCGCCGTTCCTGTCGACGACACTGCCGTAAACTGAGACGCTCGTGCCGCTCGCGTAGTTGGATCCGTATATCGCGGCCGAACAGGAAGCATTGACGACCGTTCCTGATTGCGGACAGCTCTGAACGAGCGTGCCGTTCGCATAAACGTAAATATTGGATATCCCGTCAGGATCATAACCCGAGACCGTTGCCGTGGTGGTCTGTCCCTGGGCCAGGGTCGAGCTGTAAGGAGATAGCGATACGGTCACCGAAGAGCTGCCCGAACTCGAAGCGGTAATGGTCAGGGTCGAGGCGGTCGAATTGAACGAAGAACCGTTGACGTCAACTACCCGGCCCGACACCGAAACCGTCGATCCCGCGTAATACAGCGACGCTGATATGGCCGCCGAACAGGAGGCGTTGGCGTTGCTCCCTGACTGGGCACAGGATTGGACTATCGCGCCGTTGACGATCACGTAGACCGTGGAGATGCCGTGGGGGTCGTAGCCCGTCACGGTCGCGGTGGTGGTCTGGCCGGTCGCGAGCGTCGACGAATACGGCGAAAGCGCGACCGACGCCCAGCCATCCCCCGAAGCGGAGCCGATCGCCAGAGAGGAGACCGGCGAATTGGCGGTCCCGCCGTTCCGGTCGATCACTTGGCCGTAGACGGACAGCGACGAACCGACGGCGTAGTTCGCGCCGTAGAGGACGACGGAACAGGCGGCGTTGCTGATCCCCGAGGACAGCGGGCAGGTCTGGACAAGCGAACCGTTGGCGTAGATGCGGACCGAAGCGATGTCGTCGGGGTCGTAGGCGTTCGCGGTGACGGTGGTCGACTGCCCGGAGGCGAGCGTCGTCGAGTAGGGCGAAAGGGAGAGGGTGACCGAGCCGTTGCCGGACCCGCCGGTGTTCGGCACCGTGCCGAGGCTCTTGTCGACGTTGATCGAACTCGCCGAATAGGTCACCGCCGACGGCACGAACTGGCCGGAGGCTGTTATATCCGAACCGATCAGGTAGTTCACGAAAAAGGCGTCCGGAACATCATCCACCTTGGTGCTCCAGGCGGAACCGTAAAGCTGACTGGCCAGGGTCTCCGAAGAGATCCAGCGTAGGACGCCGCTGGCGTCGACGGCGTACACCTTCGGATCAGTGGTGATCTTGACCAGACGAACGCCCGGCCGGTAGGTGGCGTTGCCGCCGAGCGGGATGGCCGACAGGGCGGTGTCGGAGAGGCGCGTGACGCCGGAATAGTCCGAGTACCAGGTCTGGTACGTCTTCAGATTCGGAAAGACGTACCGCTTGCCGTCGGCCCCGCAATAATAAACCGCGGGCAGTGAACCCCTGACCAGCGATCCGCTCGCGCAGCCGGCGGCCCCGGCCTCGCGCGGCGCAACCAGAATGACGGCCAATAGTGACCAAGCGGCTGCGGCCAGGACGAGCGCTAACAACCTGACAGACGTTCTGCGGACGATGACCATAAAAATGACGATAAAATGTCGCTATTTATTGTTACGAAAAAAGGACCTATTCGTAACACGCCGACAACATCAAGTTTATATCTTCGGCTAGGTCAAATCAAAAGGCTGCTGCGGATAAAAGCGCCCGGGCCGGGAAGGCTCGGGCGCGTGCGGGCACGGGAACGGTTCAGCCGTCAAAGCGCGCAGCCGTCGGAAACCGGCCGGATCAGGCCGCCGCCGAGCAGTTCATAATTCGATTGGCAGTTGGGCAGCCGACGGAACGAGGCGCATTGACCGCGGAGGTCCGCGCCGCATTGGTAGTCCGTGCCTTGCTTTGTGCAGCCTGTCGGCGGCGAGTAAACACCCGCCCCCATCTGGGCAGCGATGCCGGTGATGTTCTCGGCCAGACATCGGCCGCTGCAGTCCTTCGACGAAGCGCAGGGCCTGCCCGCGTCGGGCAGGCTGATCAGGCAGGTCTCCCGGCAATTGGCGATGCCGCAGCCGGTCGAGACCATCTGTCCGCCTCGCAGTCCGCAGTAGCTGCGGGCCAGGGAGGCGAAAGCACTTTCCGACCCAGATACGAAGTCGCCGCCCATGATGATCCGCTCAGCGACGATAGCGATGATCGCTATGGCGGCCAAAGCGCCCAGGGCAATGAAGAGAGCGCGGCGCTTGGGACGCGGCGCGGGCGCTGGCTGAACGGGAGCGGGCTGCTGGTTAACTGTTTCGGTCATATGGTCGCATGGGTCACTTGCGCGCGGCCTTGACCGCGGCGGTTTTTTTGACGGACCTCAGGGTCAGTCGGCGCACCGGCAGCACCTCGATGGAAACGTTCGCGAACCGGGCCAGTTTCAGGATAAAAAAGATCGGGACGAACAACGCCGAGACGACCAGGCCGACGACGATCATGACCATCTGGAAGACCGAGAAGGCCAGGACGCCGAGCATCAGCGGCAGATAGCT
>JBAIXY010000116.1:0-1705 GCA_037916205.1 Vicinamibacterales bacterium
GCCTCGAGCATCCGGCCGAGCCAGTAGAGCGCCGCGTCGGCGTTCGAACCGCGCAGGCTCTTGTGCAGGGCCGAGATCAGGTTGTAGTGCTCCTCGCCCGACTTGTCGTAGAGGACGTGCGAGCGCTTGAGGATCCGGCCGACGTCCTCGCGCTTCAAGTTTATCACTTTGCCGGCCGCTCCGACAGCGCCGCCGGCCGTCGTGCCCGGCGCCGATTTTACCGCCAGTTCCAGCGCGTTCAGGGCCACCCGGGCGTCACCGTCGGCCACGCCGGCGATGAACTCAAGCGTGCCGTCCTCGATCTTGAGCGGCAGTTTGCCGAAACCCTTGTCGGGGTCGGCGACGGCGCGGCGCAGCAGTGCGGCGATGTCCTCGGGATCGAGGCGGTTCAGGACGAAGACGCGGCAGCGCGAGAGCAGCGCGGAGTTGACCTCGAACGAAGGGTTCTCGGTGGTGGCGCCGATGAGCGTCACCGTCCCGTCCTCGACGTAGGGCAGGAAGGCGTCCTGCTGGGCCTTGTTCCAGCGGTGGATCTCGTCAATGAAGACGATGGTCCGGGTGCCGTTGAATTTGAAAGCGTCCTGGGCCTCGGCCACGATCTTGCGCAGTTCGGCCACGCCGGACGAGACCGCGGGCATCATGACGAAGCGGGACTTGGTGGTCTTGGCGATGAGGCGGGCCAGGGTCGTCTTGCCGGTTCCGGGGGGGCCCCAGAAGACCATCGAGGGGACCTCGTCCTTGTCGATCAGCCGGCGCAGGGCGCTCCCCTGGCCGATGATGTCCTTCTGGCCGACGAACTGGTCGAAGCTCTCCGGCCGCAGACGGTCGGCCAGAGGCGCCTCTTTTTTCAGGAGTTGTTTGGCCTTGTAGGCGAACAGGTCCATATTCTTCATTGATAGATTACGCTCCCGAGGCCGAATATGGAATAGTCGCCGCTTGCTTATCCGCGGCGTTCCGCTAGGATGGCCGAAGTACCTTTCCAAGGAGGCAAGAATGGATAACGTAGCCAAGAAGCTGGCGGTGTTCGCCGCCTGCGCCCTGATCGGCGCGGGTCTCGTGTGGTTCGGCATCCACGTCGGCCGGGCGACGGCGCCCAAGCCGAAGGTCCAGGCCGTGTCGGTCGCGGTCGGCTGTTCCAAGACGCCCGAGGCCGTGGCCAAGCGCAACGCCGTCTGGCGCGCCTGGAGCGGCGATGCGAGCGAGGTGACCCCGGAGGTGCAGCTGGCCGCGGCCATCGGCATCATCATCCGGCCGGAGATCCCGGCCGAGGTACGCAACGTCGCCATCACCCGGTACATGAACAAGAGCGTCATGTACTTCTCCAAGGAGGAGATCCAGGGCCTGGCCGACGATCTGGCCGGCGCCTCGCAGGAGAAACGGATGGCCGCCATCCTCCGGATCACCCGGGTCGACCTGGAGGCCGCCCAGCTCGTCAGCTGCGTGCTGGCCGACACCGAACGGGTCAACCTCTGGCTGGCCGAAAAGCCGGTGCCGCCGGAAGAGCCCGAAGCTACCCAGTCCAAGTGACGCGGCACGCGCCGCTTCCGAACGGACCTCGCCTGAGGCCCGTTTTTTATTAAAAGAAAAACCGTCCACGCTTGGCGTGAACGGTTTTTCTTGGTCGGGGCGACAGGGATCGAACCTGCGGCCTCTCGGTCCCGAACCGAGCGCACTACCGCTGTGCTACGCCCCGCTTGTCCGCTCG
>JBAIXY010000117.1:0-1593 GCA_037916205.1 Vicinamibacterales bacterium
CGGTCATGCCCTGAAGCGTCACGGCCGCCGCCGTCCTGGCATCCACGGCGGCCGGCACCGGCACCAACTTCTCGGCCGGCACGAGCGCGTATTCCGCGTAGGCACCCATGACGGGCGCGTAGGACACGCGATCACCATTCCGGACCACCGTCACATCCGGCCCGACGGCCGTTACCGTCCCCGCCGCCTCGCTGCCCGGGATCAAAGGCAGGGCCGCCTTGTACAGGCCGGCCCGGAAATAGCAGTCGATAAAATTGAGCCCGATCGCCTCGAGCTTGACGAGCGCTTGGCCAGGTCCCGGTGTGGGAACCGGGACGTCCTCGTACCGGAGCACCTCCGGGCCGCCCACCTCGTGTACGCGTACCGCTTTCATGAGAACCTCCTCGCCCCGTTCCTGAGTATGCGACATTTGGCCCTAATTTTTCTTCCCCTGAAGCTGGTCGCGAAGCTTGACGGCCTCGCCATATTCCGGAAAGGTCTTCGAGAGGGTGACCGCCCGGTTTGCGGCGTCGAGCGCTTCCTTTTGCTGCCCGTTCTTGGAGTGGGCAACAGCAAGGTGGTATGCCAGGGTTGGATTCGACGGCGCCAGGCCGGCGGCCTTCTTGATGGACGCCAAGCCATCCTGGACCTTTCCCTGCCGGAGCAGCACCCACCCGTAGGTATCCACGACGGCCGGATTCTCCGGCGCCAGCGAGAGAGCCTTCTGCGCATGTGTGAGGGCTTCCTCATGCTTGCCGGCGTCCGAGAGGAGTGTCGCGAAGTTATTCTGCGCCGGAACGTGATCGGGCTTGGCCGCGAGGACCTCGCTATACAGCTTCAGGGCGTCGTCTGTTCTCCGGCTCTCCTGATACAATGTCGCCAGATAAAACTTGTCGTCGATGCCGCTGCTAGGCTGCTTGACGAGCTCCTCTGCGGCCTTGACGGCTGCAGCGCGGTTTCCCTTCCGGAGCTGAGCGACGCTGATGGCCTGCAAGAAGGGACGCTTGTCCGTCGCCAGCGTGATGCCGCGGTTGAACTGATCGAGGGCGCGATCGTATTGCTTCCGATACCCGTAGAAGGCTCCGAGGCGAAGGTGCGCGGCGGGGCTCTTGGGATGTGCCCGCACCATGTCCTGAAACGTCTTCTCGGCGAGGTCGAACTGTTTGTTCAACTGATAGGCGGTTCCGAGGGTATCGAACATCTCGGGCGTGTTGAAACCCGGCCGCTTGAGAATCTCCCTGTAAATCGGGATGGCCTGGGGGCCCTTCTTTTGCGCCATCAAGACATCGGCGCCACGCTTCCTGGCGAGGAGTAGCTTGGGGTTCAGCTTCTCGGCCGCGCGATAACTCGCCAAGGCCTTATCGTAGTCCTTGAGCGCGAAGAACGTCTCCCCGATCTGCAACTGGACCGCGTCCGACTTCGGATTGAGCTCGGCGGCTTTTTGCAGTTCGGCGAGAGACTCTTTGAGCTTGCCTTGACTGCGATACGCGGTTCCCAAGGCAAGGCGCGTCCTGTAGTCGTCCGGCGCGATCTGCACGGCCGTCTGCAGCGACTTGGCCGCCTGGTCAAGCTTCCCCTGGCCTTGATACGCCGCGCCGAGAACAACGTGGGCTG
>JBAIXY010000118.1:0-5685 GCA_037916205.1 Vicinamibacterales bacterium
GGCAGGGATAATTGATAGTCCCGTGTTTCGACCTTTGGGCTTCCCTCACACCTTTAGCGCGCGGCGCCGCGCGACAAGGGTGTGAGGGTAAAAAAATCCGCGGCTGATGGCCGCAGACAATGGGCTCCGGGGTCGGCTCCAAGCATCGGGCTGACATCCGGCGTGGCTTCGATGAAGAAGCCCTGCACCTCGATGGGCTCCCCGCTCAGCGGGGAATTATGCCTTTTCGGGACCCATTGTCTGCGGTGATCGGTTGTATCGGTAGCTTACCCGCCTCTCAATCGGTCGTCAAGACCTGGATGCCGAGGCGCGGTTTGAGCCGGATAGTGCGCTCGATCTCGGTCTTTTGGCCCTTGTCGTCGGCGATGGAGATCCGGACAGTGATCCGGTCCTTTTCGGCCAGTTCCGGCCGGTCGGCCAGGAGCGCGAGCGAGACCGGCGAATCGTATTCCTTGCCGATCATCCCGGGGATCGGCAGATCAACGGTCTTGTTCAGTTCGACGATGGTGAAGCGGTAGGTCGTGAAGTCCAGGGAATAGTCGTCCTTCATGGTCAGGTAGCCCCGGAAATCCTTCAGGTCCAGGGCGCCGAGCGGCGTCCAGGTGAAATCGATCGTCGGCGGCAGGTCCTCCGACCGGACGGCGGCCATCTTTTTCCAGTCGAGCAGAAAAAGCGTGCCGGTCGCGGCCAGGACGAAAATAGCCGCGGCTACGGCCAAATTACGCACTAATCGCTTGGGTTGCTTGCGCAGGGGTTCCATAGCGGCACCTTAACTGACGGACCGAATAAGGGCAAGACCGGCCCTGCCGCCCCGTCGGGCGACATGAAAAACGGCCTGACGGCCGTTTTCTTTCAACACGGATTCAGCCGAGGACCGTGCCCTCGAACTCCTTGTTGTCCAGAATCCGGCCGATGTTGGTCAGGTCCCGGCCGTCGGCGACCACGACCTTGATGCCGCGGCGCCGGGCTTCCTTGGCGGCCACGGGATCGAAGGGGCTGTTCAATCCCGGGCTCCAGCGGCAGCCGAACCGGCCGCAGAATTCCGCCCAGGACAGCGACCTGAGAGGGCGGGCGTCGCGGAATTTCCTCGGGTCCTTGTCGTAGACGTAGGCGATGTTGGAAAAATTGACGACGGTCCGGGCGCCGAATTTCCGGGCCAGGAGCACCGCGTCGTAGTCGGTGGAGCAGCCCGGCTCCCAGCCGGCGCCGATGATCACCGGTTTCCCGGCCGGCAGCGGCCGGCGCGGATCGGTGACCACGCGGGCCGGCGACAGCCGGCCGAACATGACCCTGACCAGTTCGGCGTTCAGGCGGGTCGCCGCGATGCCGACGCGGTCGAGCTCGTCACGGCTGGCCGGCGCCAGCCCGGAAGCCGCGGCCTGGTACGTGCGGGCGGGCGCGCCGCCGCCGCAGACGATGATGAAACGCCGCCCCCGCCTGACCTGCCGGGCGATCAGCGACCGGAAGCCGGTCAGGAAATTCAGGTCGATCCCCTCTTTCGGGGCGATGAGCGATCCGCCGAGCGACAGCACGAACCGGCGCCCGGACGGCTTCTTATTTGCCTTGGCCATATCGTTCCGTCCCTTTCTGGGTCAATCCGCTGCGGAAGCGCCGGTCGCGCAGGTGCTGAAGCGACGACGCCCGGAAGCGGCTGGGCGTCCGGTAGCCGGTCCCTTTGTTGCCGTGGGTCCGCGAGTGGTCCTTCATAGGCCGTCAGGCCGTTTCGTCCCGGCGGTACTCCAGCTTACCGATGTTGTTGACGTAGCGCTGCGCCCAGGGCTTCATCTCGGAGCTCATCGTGTCCACTTCCCAGAGCAGGTCGACGACCAGCAGGGCCGACCCGATGGCGATGCCCGCCACCAGGCGCGAGGCCGAGGATTCGGTCATGGACGCGAGCGTCGCGACCGCGAAGCCGGACACGAGCAGCAGGACGACCACCCAGCTGTAGGGCGACAGCCGGGAGACCAGGAGCTCCTTGATCTTCTGGCGCGACTCGGCGACGACCGAGGTGGTCTTCAGCAGGTCGCCGAACAGCGCCCGCTCCTTGGCCGTCTCTAGCTCCGGGATGGTGTAGATGTGGTAGCTGAGCTTGCGATAGGCGATGTTGGTCTCCTTGTAGCGCCTCATGTCCTTGTCGCTGAAGGACGAAAGGTAGGCCATGAGAAAGCCGTGCAGGTCGGTGAACCAGCTGCGGAAGCGGGGCGAGATGGACGACAGGTTCTTGGCCAGGTGGTAGACGCGGCGCAGCTTGTTCAATTCGACGTAGATGGCCGTCTGCAGCTCGCGGCGGCGCACGTCGGCCTGCTGGACCAGGAAGGCGACGATCAGCCCGACGATGATCGCCGTGGCGACGCCGGCCTCCGGGGCGACGGCGACGGCCATGGCCGGGACCGAATAAGCCAGGATGAAACCGCCCAGGACCAGGGCGATAAGGCGGGCCAGCGTATACTTGGTGACCGGTACGTTCATATTTTTCCGCGGTTTACGGCAAAGGAGCGCGCAGCGCTCCTTTATATTATGCCACAAAAAACGGCCGCTGTTGACGCCTCACTCCCCGCCCTCGAGCTCGTCGAATTTGGCCTTGATCTCCGTCACCTTGTTCTCGACCTCCTTCAGCCGATTCTTGCAGAGGCGGGCCAGCTCCAGACCGCGCTCGAACTTCCTGAGCCCCTCGTCCAGATCGACCTCCCCTTTCTCGAACCAGCCGATGATGTCCTCGAGTTCCTTGTAGGCCGCGTCGAAATCGAACTTGGACGCGTCTTTTTTGGCTTTCGGCATATTCTTGAACGGTTAAATATCGGTTTTATCCTTGACCTCGGCGCCCAGACGCCCGCGGGCGAGCCTGATGTCCAGCCGGTCGCCCACCGACACTCCGGCCGCGTCCCTGACCAGCCGGCCGGCGCGGGTCACCAGGGCGTAACCGCGATCCAGTAGCCGGCGCGGATCGAGCCCTCTGAGCAGCCGCTCCTGGGCGGCCAGCCCGGATCCGAGGCCGGCGGCCAGCGCGGTCATGGCTGCCGCGAGTCGGCCGGCGGCCGCGGCGGAGACCGCGGCTTTGGACCTCAGCCCCGCGGTGAAGACCGTGGCGTGGCGCTCGAGACGGGCCAGCCTGGCGTCGAAACCGGCGGCGGCCCGGCGCACGCCGGCTTCAAGATGGCCGGTCATTTCGGCCAGACTGGCCGCGCGGCCGGCGGCCAGCGTGAACATGGCGCCGGAAAGGCGGTCGACGGCGCCGCCGAGCGCGGCGGCGACCTCGCGACGGTCGGGCACGAGGATCTCGGCGGCGTTGCTGGGCGTCGACGCCCGGACGTCGGCCACGTGATCGGCCAAGGACTCGTCGCGCTCGTGTCCGACCGCGACCACGACCGGCAGGCGGGAGCCGAACACGGCCCGGGCGACCTCCTCGGAATTGAAGGCCTGCAGGTCTTCCAGCGACCCGCCGCCCCGCGTCAGTACCAGGACCTCGGCGGCGGCCGGATGTTCGTTAAAATATCGGAAAGCGGCGACGATCTGGCCGGCCGCCGAACGGCCCTGCACCTGGACGTCGGCCAGCACGATCTCCAGGCCGCCCCAGCGGTTGCCGAGGATGCGCAGGAAATCGCCGTAGGCGGCCGACTCGGCGGAGGCGATCAGGCCGATCCTCCGGGGAAACCGCGGCAGCGGGCGCTTGCGCTCGGGCGCGAACAGGCCCTCGTCAGCCAGCTTGCGCTTGAGCAGCTCGAAGGCCCGGCGCAGGGCGCCCTCGCCGACCAGCTCCACGCGCTCGACGGTCAAGGAAAAACGCCCGCTCTTGGGATAGATCTTGGGCAGGCCGAAGACGCGGACGCGCATGCCGTCCTCGAGCGGCGCGCGCAGCTGCCAGACGGTCGAGAAACAGCTGACCAGGGCGCCCTCGTCCTTGAGGTCGAACCAGATCCACTTCCCCTGGGAGACGCGGTAGCCGGTGACCTCGCCTTCGACGGCCACGCCCTCGGGGAAGACCGCCGTGGCGAAGGCGGCGTTGAGGAACTCGACGAATTGCGCGACCGAATAGACCTGCATGTAGTTCAGGGCACGAAGACCTCGCTCAGGTCGCTGACCGAAAAGAAAGCGCGGCGGCCGCCGCCGAAAGTGAAGATCATGCCGTTGACGACGGCGGTACCGAAACCGTGCCTGGCGACCGGCATGTCGGGAGCCTCGCTCCAGTTGTTGCCCGCGGGGTCGTAAACCTCGACCTTGCCGGTCACCTCGCCGGCCGACTCGCCGCCGAGAACGTAGAACTTGCCGTTAAGTGCCGCGCCGCCGGAACCGTCCCGTCTCGTCGGCATCGGCTGCCGCGCGTCCCAGATCTGCTGACCGATATCGAGCGCCTCGTTGGCCGGCGAACTTTCAGCCGCCGAGCCGGAGCGCCCGCCGATCAGGTAGACCGATCGGCCGATGACGTCGCCGACCAGACCGTCGCGCATCGATACCATGTCCTCGCCCTTGGTCCACTTCCCGGCCATCGGATCGAGGACGTAGTGGCTGCCCAGCGATCCGAAAGAATTGCGGCCGCCGAAGACATGGATGGCATTGTCGTAGACCATGGCCGCGGCCGCGCCGAGCGGCAACGGCAGCGTCGGGCCGGCCGTCCAGGCGTCCTTGGCCGGGTCGTAGACCGATACCGCGTCGGTAGCGCGTGGCACGATGTTCGTGAGCCCGCCGATGGCGTAGAGCTTGCCGCCGTACGAGACCAGGGCCAGGTGATGCCGCGGCCCGGGCAGCGGCGCGCCCTCCGACCAGGCGCCGGTGAAGACGTCGAAGATATCCACCCTCCCGCTGTTGCGCCCGAAACGGTCCAGTCCGCCGACCACGTAGATCTTGTTGGCCAAGGCCGCGGCGGCGACGCCGTCGCGGGGGTCAGGCATCGGCGCGGCCCGCATCCAGTAGCCGCGGCCGGCGGCGGGCACCTTGTCGGCATAGGCGTACTGGGGCAGCGGCGGTTCGATCCGCTGGCGCGAAAAGACGTTGATGCCCAGGACGTAATAATAGTAAAGGTAGGCGGCTCCGCCGATCAGGATGGCCAGCAGCAGGACTTTTTTCATAGTTTCCTAGCCGGCGCCGGCATCGGCGGCCGGCGGAGATCAAGGTTGCAGCACGCCGTCGGACTCGCCGTTGACGCTCAGCACCACGCCGCGCGCCTCGGGGAACTGCTTCAGGGTCGTTTCGATCTGCGAACGGATGGCGTCGATCCGGCACGAACCGGCCACGCCGGATTCGAGGCTGCTGGTGAAATCGGCCCGGACGATGCCGTCGCCGTCGGCCGCGACCGAATGGAGCGTCGTCCGCTTGGGCAGTGAGGAAAGATACCCGTCGGCCTTTTCGTCGTCGGTCGGGCCCTTGATCAGTTCGTCGAGGGCCAGCCGGTAGATCGGCCCGCTGTCGGGGACCGTGCGTTCGACCCCGAAGACCTGGCCGCAGTCGTCCTTGCCGCCGAGACGGCTGTTGGCGAAGAATACCTTGATCCTGACGGCTCCGACCGGACCGAAGACCACGCGCCGTTCGGCCGAGAAGGTCTCGACGCCGACGCTGGCCGTCACATTGATCGCCGCCTCGCCGCTGAGCGGCCGGTCGATGACGACCTGCCGGCTGAAACGCCCGTACTTGCTGTCCGGTTCGGCCGTGATGGCCGCGCTGCCGGAGAATACGACCGACCCGGCGTCGCTG
>JBAIXY010000119.1:0-4098 GCA_037916205.1 Vicinamibacterales bacterium
GCCCTCGACCGCTACTTCGAGACCGGCCGCTACAAGACGGAAAAGACCGCCCTGGAGATCGCCGAGTACGCGGTGCTGGTCGACCCGGCCTGTTCCGAGGCCCAGCGCTTCTACGCCTTCCTGCTCAACGCCGCGGGCTCGCCGAAAAAGGCCCGCATCCACTACGAGGCCGCCGTGGCCAAGCGCCCGAACGACGTGCGTTCGCTCGTCGCCCTCGGACGCATCGAGGTGGAGCAGGGCAACTTCGACGCCGCCCGGGTCTACCTGGAACGCGCCGTCAAAGCGCGTCCCGAAGATCCCGAGGTCCACTTCCGTCTGGCCGAAGCCTGGCTGAAGCTGGACGACAAGGGCAAGGCCGTGTCCGAGTTCGAGCGGGCCCGCGACCTGGACGCCTCCGACATGGAGACGCGCCGGCAGCTGGTCAAGCTCTACTCCGACGCCCGCCGCTACAACGACGCCAGCCGCGAGCTGGCCGTCATCGTGGAGCGGGAGCCGGACAACCTCGAAGCGGTCTTCGCGCTGGGCGCCTGCCTGCGCGCCGCCGACCGGCGGCTCGACGCCATCGCCGTCTACTCCAAGGCGTCCGACCGTTTCCCGACGGTCAGCCGGCTGCACAAGTTCCGCGGCGACCTGCTGCGCTCGGTCGGCAACAGCGACGGCGCCAGCGCCGCCTACGAGGCGGCCTTGAAACTTGCGCCGAACGATCAGCGACTCAAGGCCCGTCTGGGCGTCAAAGCGCCCGAGACCAGGCCCGCGGTCCCGTCCGCCGGTCCGTCCAAGCCGGCCATCCCGCCGCCGAACGACTACATCGGCGGCGACGACCTGGTCGACGAGACGGTCCGCGGCGCGCGCCTGATGGCCGAAGCCGACAGCACGCGCGAGCGGTTCCACCTGGCGGCCAACGACGCCGTCATGGAGATCAACTGGCGCGGCAAGAAGGCCTGCTCCGAAAACGGCGCCGCTCCGTAGTCCGTCGCCCTGGCCGCCGCGGCCGGGCAGGAGTACCGCGGCCTCGGCCGCGAGCTGCGCCGCTCGGCCGCCCTCATCGACCTGGCGATCAAGAACGGCGAGGACGCCGCCCTGACGCCGGACGAGAAGGCGCGCGGCCTGGAGATCATCGCTTCGGTCAAGACGGCCGAGACCGACATCTCCGAGATGCGGGGCCTCTACTACCGGACCGTCCAGCCGATGGCCCGGCAGTACGGCTGCCTGACCGGACCCAGCGTGCCCCTCGCCGAGATCGCCGACGTTCGCCGCCGCAACGACGACCGCCGCGTGACGCTCCCCGAGGTCGCTCCGCCCAGGTACGCGCTGCCGATCGCGCCGGACATCGCCCCGAACCGGGCGCGCACGATCCACCTCGGGATCGACAACCGCTACGGACGGTCCGCCTACGCGCTGACGCTCGACGGCGGCAAGCTGGGCACCGTGCCCGCCGGCCAGGAGATGGACTTCACCGCCAGCGTCGGCACGCATGTGCTCTGTCTGCTGCCTCCGGGAGCCGAATGCGGCAAACCCGGGACTCTGCGGCAGGTGTTCCTGCACGACGGCTGGACGATGATCGTCAAGCCGGCCGCGGAGATGCCCGAAGCTCCGTTCTGACCTCCGTCCCACGCTTTTCCTGAAAGCGTGGGACTTTTTTGTTGCCGGCCGGGGTCAAAAACCGTCCGCCGCCGGCCGGCCGTCAGGCCGCCCGTCGGATTGACTTTCGGCCGCTTTTGAGCTACATTGAGGCGCTGTTTTCCGGCAACGGGAAACAGCGGTTCGTTGACAACATTTAGGGAGAAACGGCCATGTGGCGGAACATACTGGATAAGTACCGTACTCCTGCGTGGCTTCTGGCTGTCGCCCTTCTGGCTTACGGCATCTGGAGGACCTACTACGACCTTCTGGCGATCGCCAGCCTCGCGCTGCTCGCCTCACTGGCTTTCATCGGTTCGGCCCTGCTGGCCGGACGCCCGTACCTCTGGCGCAAGCCGTCCACCTGCCCGGCCAAACGCGGCCGGCGCGGCGGCTTCCTTTCGGTGGTCGGCGTCCTGGCCGCGGTCGTGCAGCTGGCCGCCGCCTTCGCGGCGCCCCGCGCCGCGGCCTACCTGACCAAGGAACTCGACGACAACGTCGAAGCGGCCATCGCCTACAGCCCGATCGTCTCGACGCGCGTCTTCTCGGCGGACGGGGAGCTCATCTGCAACCTGACGCTGCAGGACCGCGTGCTCGTGACGCTCGATCGCGTCCCGATCCACGTCCGGCAGGCGTTCATCGCCGCCGAGGACAAGGACTTCTACTCGCACCACGGGGTCGACCTGACGGCCATCATCCGCGCCGCCATCGCCAACCACCGCAGCGGACACCACAAGCAGGGCGGCTCGACGCTGACCCAGCAGGTGGTCAAGCAGGTCATCCTCAAGACCAACGAGAAGACCTACATCCGCAAGATCCGCGAGGTTCTCCTGGCAGTGCGGCTGGAAAAGCAGGTGACCAAGGACCGGATCCTGGAGATCTATCTGAACCAGATCTTCCTCGGACACGGCGCCTACGGCATCGAGGCCGCGGCCCAGGCCTACTTCGGAAAGGACGTCGCCCAGCTCACGCTGGCCGAGGCGGCCATCCTGGCCGGCCTGCCCAAGGCGCCGACGACCTTCTCGCCCTACGGCAAGAACTTCCCGGCCGCCAAGTCGCGGCAGGCCTACGTCCTCGGACGGATGGCCGACTCGGGATACATCACCGAAGAGCAGCGGCAGGCGGCCCTCGCCGAGGAGATCATCATGATCGACCGCGAGGACCCGCTGAACCGCACGGCCGCCCCGTACTTCTGCGAACACGTCCGCAAGGAACTGACGCGGATGTACGGCGAGAAGGCGATCTACGCCCAGGGACTCACCGTCTATACCACGCTCGACATGCGCATGCAGCGGGCGGCGGAGGCGGCGGTGCGCTTCGGACTGATCGACATCGAGAGGCGTCTCGGGTTCAACGGGCCGGAAGGCCATGACCAGGGGTTCACCGGCGAGTGCCGGCCGACCTCCGGCCAGGTGCCGGACAACACCATCGAGATGGCCCGGGCGGCGGAGGTCAAGAACGGCATCACGGTCTGCGCCCGCGGCAGCCTCTTCCCCATGGACCCGAACGACGTCAAACGGATCCGGGACTGGGAGTGGCGCGCGGGACAGAAGCTGGCCGTCGGCGACCTGATGTCCATCCGGGTGGAGACCCGGCAGGAACGCGCGGGCAAACAGACCAAGGCCGTGCGCTACGCCATCTCGTCGCGGCGGACCGCCGGCCCCGGACACCCCGAGGCCCTGCAGGCGGCCATCGTCGTGGTCGACCCGAGGACCGGCGCCCTCAAGGCGCTGGTCGGAGGCTACGACTACAGCGAGAACCAGTACAACGCCGCCACCATGGCCCACCGGCAGCCCGGCTCGTCGATCAAGCCGTACGTCTATCTGACCGCGCTCATGCGCGGCATCACGGTGGACGATACGATGACCGACACCTCGGTCTGCTACCCCACGGCGTCCGGCATCTGGTGCCCGACCAACTACAACAACCAGTACTACGGCACCGTGGACCTCCGGACGGCGCTGGCCAGGTCGCTCAACTCGATCTCGGTCCAGCTGACGGCCAAGGTCGGCGTCGACGAGGTCATCAAGACCATGCGCCGGCTCGGGGTCGTCTCGCCGCTCGAACGGGTCCTGCCGCTCTCGGTTGGCGCAGCCGATATCACGCTCTGGGAGCACACCTACGCCTACGCGGCGATCGCGGCGGGCGGCAAACAGCTGCCCCGCCATCCCGATGCCGCGGTCGCCGGGTACTTCTTCACGAAGATACTCGACGAGAACGGACGGGAGATCTACGCTGCGGACGACACGCCGATGGCGGAGCGTCCGCAAGCCGTCCCGGCCGACGACGCCTACGCCCTGACCTACCTGATGAAAGGCGTGGTCGAGCAGGGCACCGGCCGGCGCGTGAGAGAACTCGCGCGTCCGGCGGCGGGCAAGACCGGCACGACCAACGACTTCCGCGACGTCTGGTTCATGGGCTTCACCCCGGACCTGGTCGCGGGCGTCTGGGTCGGACGGATGACCCCGCAGCCGATCG
>JBAIXY010000120.1:0-3254 GCA_037916205.1 Vicinamibacterales bacterium
AGGATCACGTCTGAGTCGAGGAACAGCAGGGGCTCGCCGGAAGCGGCGTCGGCGCCGCGGTTGCGGCCGGCGGCCGGCAGCCCGCCCTCGATGACCTTGGCCCCGAACTGGCGGGCGATATCCACGGTCTTGTCGGTCGAGTGGGCGTCGGCGACGATGATCTCGTAGTCCTTGTAGGTCTGCGCCTGGATCGACCGCAGGAGGAACGGCAGGTAGTTCTCCTCGTTGTAGGTGGGGATGATTATGGAAAGCATAGCCGCGGATAATTATATCATTTCCCGCGGGGAGCCGACAGGCGCAGCCCGTAGAGGGCGATGCCGCAGGCCACGGCCACGTTGAAGGATTCCTTGACGCCGGCCATCGGGATCTCGACGACCGCGTCCAGCCGGCGGCGCAGGGCCGGGGTCAGGCCGCGGACCTCGTTGCCGACGACCAGGGCCAGGGGGAAGCGCGGACGGAACCGGGGCAGTTCGACGGCGCCGGGCGCCCGCTCCAGGCCGACCGCCGCGTAGCCGCCGCGCTTAAGTTCTTCGACGACCGCCCAGGTGGCGCCCCGCTTCTCCCAGGGCACGGACCGCTCGGCGCCCAGGGCGACCTTCTGGACTCCGTGCTGGTCGGGCGTCCCGGTGATGCCGCAGAGGTAGATCTTCTTCACGCCGAAGCCGTCGGCCGAGCGGAACATCGAACCGACGTTGTAGAGGCTGCGGATGTTGTCGAGGACGAGGATGATGTCGTTCTTGGCGGGCATGCGCGTGGTTGAAATAAGCGGACGGAAAGGCTATCCTTGCCGCACTTCGATATGAGCATCCGGTTCGGCGACAAGGTCAGCCTGAAAGTGACCGAGGTGGACAAGAAAGGGCGCGGCTGCGGGCTCGTCGGCCAGCGGCGGACGTGCGCCTATTTTACCGTACCCGGCGAGGAAATCGAAGGCACGGCCTTCGCCCGCAAGCAAGGGGTAATGATGGTCACGACCGACCGGGTCGCTGCCGCCTCGCCGCGGCGGGTCGAGGCCCGCTGTCCGCACGCCGGCGAATGCGGCGGCTGTCTCTGGCAGCAGTTCGACTACGGCCTGCAATTGGAATTGAAAAGGGACCTGGTCAACCGGGCGCTCACGGCCGCCGGGCTCGGACGGCCGATCGAAGCGGTGGTCCCCGCGCCGCAGCAATTCTATTATAGGAACCGGATGGACTATTGCGTCGGGCCGCAGGCCCAGCTCGGGCTGAAGCGGCCCGGCCGCTGGAACGCCCATCTGGACCTCAGTACCTGCTTTCTGTTATCGCCGCAGGCCGTCGAGGTCATGAACGTCTTCCGGAAATGGATGAAGGACAACGCGGTCGCGCCCTGGGACGGCGTCCGCTACTCGGGCTACGCCCGCTACCTGGTCATTCGCGAGGGCAAGAACACGAACGAGCGTCTGGCGACCGTGGTCACCTCGGCCGGCGAACTGCCGGCCAAGGACCAGTTGGTCGAAGCGCTCTCCCCTCTCTGCACCACCATCTATCACGGGGTCAATCCGACCATCACCGACCTGTCGCTGGCGCCCGAACTGGAACTGCTTCACGGCGCGCCGGAACTGCGCGAGTCGGTCGGCGGCAGGACCTTCCTCATCCCGCCCAACTCCTTCTTCCAGACCAACACCGAGATGGCCGGCGAACTGCTGCGAACGGTCCGCGATTTCCTGTCCGACCGGCGGCCTGAGGTACTGCTCGACCTCTACTGCGGGGTCGGCTTCTTCGGCGTGAGCCTCGCCGGCGAGGCCGGACGCGTCGTCGGCGTCGAGCTCGACGAGCCGGCCATCCTGACGGCTCGCCGCAACGCCGAACTGAACGGCGCGGGCAACGCCGAATTCATCGCCGCCAAAGCCGAGAGCCTGGTCTGGGACAAGGAAAGACCGGATGCGGTCATCGTCGATCCGCCCCGGTCGGGACTGCACCCGAAGGTCACGGCCACGCTGCTGGCCAAACGGCCGGAGCGCATCGTCTACGTTTCCTGCAACTACGAGAGTTTCGCCCGCGACTGGGCCGAACTCGGCAAGTCCTACGAACTGGCGCGGACCGGCGCTCTGGACCTCTTCCCCCACTCGCCGCACGTCGAGCTGGTCTCGCTGCTGCGGCTGAAGCGGGCCGGCGGGCAATAAAACGCCCCGCTGGAGGCGGGGCGAGAGATCGGACGTTCAACTAGTTCAGGTAGATCGGGGTGTTGTGCGGACCCCGCCGAATGATCGACGGGATGCCGTCGCAGCCGGCCGGTGGCAGCCTCGCAGGGGCGAAGCCGCCCCTCAAGACCGTGCCGCACAGGCTGATGACGAGATCGCGGCGGCGCTGCGCCACGGCCAACTTCTTGTTCTCCTCGTATTCCGCGATGCCGTCACGGATCTCGTCTCGGACGGCATCGGCGACCCTGTGCTGCTGCATTCTGGCCATCGGGTCCTCCTTGAAGACGACTCGGCGAACCGGACCAACGAACTTGGACCGCCGACGGGCGATCAAGGCCACCTTAGTCCGCGTCCGAAAGGCTGTCAACGACCCGGACCGGACGCCGGTCGCAGGCTGGCCAAAGGCCGGCGGGTCGGCTAAACTGTCCCAAGAGTATGGAGAACGTCACCAAAAAGAACGGGCTGGTGGTGCTGGTCGGCCGCTCCAACGTCGGCAAGTCCACATTGCTGAACTCCCTGGTCGGCTCGAAGATCGCCATCACCTCGCCCAAACCCCAGACCACCCGCCACGTCATCCACGGCGTGGTCAACGACGAGCGCGGTCAGATCGTCTTCGCCGACACGCCGGGCGTCTTCAAGCACGCGCCAGATCGGCTGACCTCGCGCCTGAACGAGAAGGTCCGCGAGGCGCTGGGCGGCGTCGACGCCGTCGTTTACGTCGTCGACCCGACGCGCTACGTCGGCGAGGAGGAAAAGCTGGTCCATCGGATGGTCGCCGAGGTCAAGCAGCCCAAGATCCTGGTCCTCAACAAGTCCGACGCCGACCAGCCTTTCCGCGACGAGTATTTGGCCTGGAAGGACGAGTTCGACAAGGTGGTCGAGGTCTCGGCCCTGCGCGGCAAGAGCCTTAAGAACCTCGTTGACGCCATTTTCGATATCCTGCCCGCCGGCCAGGCGCTCTATCCGGCCGGCCAGCTGACCAACGTCGAGAACAAGATGTGGATCGAGGAGCTGATCCGCGAGAAGATCTTCCTCAAGACCCACGAGGAAGTGCCCTACACCACCGCGGTCGAGGTCGAGGAGATGGAACAGCGCGAGA
>JBAIXY010000121.1:0-7771 GCA_037916205.1 Vicinamibacterales bacterium
AGGATGACGTGGCCGACGCCCGCCGGGTAGCGGCGATCGTAGCGGCCCTCGCGGCCGCGGACGAAGATCAGGTCGCCCGGCAGCAGCCGCCCGCGGGCGCGGACGGTCCGGCCGAAGTGCGCCTGCTCGCTGGCCGTGCGCGGCAGCCGGATGCCGGCGCGTTTGTAGACGTACTGGACCAGGCTGGAACAGTCGAACCACTTGGGCGCGTCCTGCCAGCGCGCCCCGTAAACATACGGCTTGCCCAGCTGGCGGCGCGCCTCGTCGGCCACGGCCGCGCGCAGTCTTTCTTTTCCCGTTTTCCGCTTTGCCGCGCTCATGGCTTTTGCAGGCTCTTGAGCTGTTCGTTCAGGCTCGGCTGGCGGAAGACGGCCTTGGCCGCCTCCCACATCTCCGGATGGCCCTGCTTCTTCAGCCAGTACCACCACTCGACGCCCCAGAGGTACGCCTCCGGAAAACCGATGCGCCGGGCGAAAACGATGTTGGACCGCAGCCGGTCGGGATTCATCAGTTTCAACTGCTCGTCGAGCGGCATGGCCGTGACCGGAACCGTGGTCCAGGGTTCGCCCTGAAGTTCGGTGATGATGATCTTCTTGACCAGCGTCCGCACGGCCAGCGCCTTGCGCTGATAATTCTTCGGCGTGATCGGCCAGAAGAAATAGCCGGTGAAGCGGCTCCAGACCACCCGATAAGTGCTGATGCCCAGGATATCGGCGTAGGCGGCGGCCCTGACCCAGGTCGACAGCTCGCCGCTTTCCGAGACCACGATCGGCCGGGGATCGATCTTGCGGACCGCGGCGATCTCCCGCGCCAGGAATTCGTCGCTGGCCGGCGGACAGATGCCGAAA
Source organism: Vicinamibacterales bacterium (assembly GCA_037916205.1). Classification (GTDB taxonomy): domain Bacteria; phylum Patescibacteriota; class Patescibacteriia; order SG8-24; family SG8-24; genus JBAIWZ01. Next base: position 849 of record JBAIXY010000121.1, read on the forward strand.
TCGAAGAACGGCTCGTTCTCCACCTGCCAGGCGACGATGGACGGGTCCTTGGAAAAATGGATCACCGTGGCCTCGACCATGCGGAGCACGGCGTCCTGGGCCGCGGTCTCGTCGAGGCTCTTGGCCCAGCCGGGCACGTGGCACTCCGGCCAGCGCGGCAATTTCCGTCCCACGGCCAGGATCACGGTGGCGCCGCGCCTGGCCGCCTCGCTGACCTGCCAGTCGACATTGGTGAAATCATAGGTCCCGGCCTCGGATTCGATGTCGCTCCAGTAGGCCGGGATGCGGAACAGTCTCACGCCCAGATCGTCGAGGACCGCCGTATAGGTCTCCTTCCAGTCCAGCCCGAGGTCATTGGCGTAGATCATCGAATAAGTGGCTCCGAGCTTCACGTCCTTCTCTTCCAGGCCGAGATTGCTATCCACCACGCTCATGAAGAAAAGGCCGGAGATCAGGGCGACGAAAAGCAGGACCGACAGGACGGTCTTCCTGACCCGGCGGATGGTGGCCGCGCTGTGGTCCAGGCGGCCGTTGGTAACTGGGGCAACGGGCGGCATAAGCCTTATTTTAAGTATACACCATCTCCGCCGGCCCGAGACGCGACAAAAAAGGACCCGGTGAAGGGTCCTGGGAGTTCAGCGAAGTTTTCCCGAGGTCACGATGACGACAAGAAGGATCACCGCCGCTCCCAAAAGCAGGTCGGCGGCCGCGATCGCCGCGGGCCGGCCGCCGAAGACCGGCGGCAGGATGAAGGCCGCGGCCGTCAGGGCGAAAAGGAAAGCGATCCGGAACATGTCCCGACCTCCTCACGGTTCCGACCTGTGCCTGGCGACGAACAGCCGCAGGGCGGCTGCCAGCGGATCGCCGGCGTCGAAGTCGCGGTTGGTGCCGTCGCCGGCCCGATAGGACCAGATCAGCACCCCGTCGACGTCCGCGTCCCAGGCGGCCTCCAGCTTGTCCTGGATGAGCAGGGCGCGCTGCCAGGGCTGGAGCGGCGGGCTGCTGATGCCCACCTCGCCGATGAAGAAAGGCTTGCCGGCCGACCGGGCGACGCCGCGCGACAGCCTGACATTGGCGGGCAGGGCCTGCTCTTCGGCGCCGTAGTCGTGAGCCTCGATGATGTCGATGCCCGGCGTATTGGCCAGGGCGGCGAAACGGAAGCCGCCGCTGCCGGGGCGGTCGATGCCGCTCGTGCCGAGGGACAGCAGGTGCGAAGGATCGGCCTCCTTGACCACCTCGGCCATGTGCTGGGCGAAAGCGGCCAGCGCGTCGGGATCGTCCAGTCCGCCGCGGGTCTGCGACTCGGCCTCGTTCATCAGCTGCCACATCAGGATCGTCGGTTCGCCCCGGTAGCGGGTGACGATCAGGCGGACGTAGTCGACGAAAGAGAGCCGGTAGGCGCCGTAGGGCCGGGCGTAACCGCCGCGGTACCAGTCGGCGTACTTGTAGCCGCCCTCGGTGCAGTCACGCCACTGGTTCTCGAGCGTCAGGACCAGCCTGACGCCGTGCCGGGCCGCGGCCGCGATGATGAGGTCGAGCCGGGAAAAGTCCCGGCCGCCCAGGGTGAACGACTGGAAGGCGTCGAGCCTGATCACCCGGCCGCCCATGCCGGCGACCTCGGCGATGATCTCCTCGACCTCGCGGTCGCTGTGGGCCAGGCCGCAGAAGTACTTGCCCGACCCGGGCGGGAACGAGGCCAGAGAGTAGACGTTGACGCCGACGAAACGGTAGCGGCGGCCGTCGAGGTACAGCCGGCCGTCCCGGGCGGTCACGAAACCGGACGGGGCGGGAGCGGCGGGACGGATCGGCGGGCTGTTGACGCAGGTCGGGACCAATAACAGGCAGGCCGCCAGAAAGACGGCCGGCAATTTCGCGCCGCGTATGCTTCTCGCTGCGCACATCGTCATGCCTTCACTTTCCTTCGGGTTGTAAGGATCTGAATGCAACTTAGCAACGCGCGTCGTTAATGGCAACCGCGGCGGAACGGCCGATCCGCCTCGCCGCCGGCCGGCCTCGCTGTCGCCCCGGTCCGCCGGCTGGTATAATCCCAGCGGCACAGCCTATGGCCAGACTCATCTGCCGATCGAAAAACGAGCCCGCCAAATACCGCTACGACGATCTTCGTCTCGACCGCCGCGGCTTCCTGAGCATCTATAGTTTCCGGGTCAGCGGCCTGGACCACCGCTACGAGGTGATGGAGCGCGGCCACGCCGTGGCCATCCTGCCTTTCGACCGCGCCCGGCGGAAGCTGTACATGATCAGGCAGGCCCGCCACGCGCTGGCCGTCGCCGAAACCCCGGCGGGCCGGCGGGCGCTCCGGCAGGCGGGCGGCGGCCGGACCAGGCCGAGCGTTTTCACGCTGCCGCCGGCGCTGGTGCTGGATCACGAACTTCCGGCCGGCATGATCGACCTCGGCGAAACGCCGGCCCAGGCGGCGGCCAGGGAACTGCGCGAGGAGACCGGCCTGCGGCTGGCGCCGGGAAAACTCCGGCGGGTGGCGCGCTACTACGGTTCCGTTGGCGGCTGCACCGAGACCGTCACCGGGTTCTTCGCGCCGCTCGGCCGCGGCCAGAGGCCGGTCAGGCCCTGCGGCGACGGCGACGAAGTGATCTCCGTCTGGGAATTTGATTGGGACGAAGCTTTCCGCTGGGCGAACGAGGGGCGTTTCCGTTCGGCTTCGACGCGGATATTGCTCGGTCTGCTCGAGCGCGAGGATCTCAGGCGGCGGAAATAATGGACGGCTTGCGGACGGACCGCCCGGCAATGGGCGGTTTTTTGCGCCCGGAGTGCTCGCGGGAGCATCGTCGGAAAAAAGTCCCGGGGACCAAAAAATGGATATTTTAGCACGAATAAGCTAAAAATTAATTGATCGACTATTGACAGAACAGCCGGAAAAATGCTCTAATGATCGGTCGAAGTTCAAGCGACCAGCGGCATATCGCCGCCAGGCCGTGAGTACCTTAAAAACGTTGAAAGAGGTGTGTCATGGATCTTGAAGCTTTGAAGCAGTACCTGCAGGCTCAGAGTCCGGATGAGACCTCGGCCGCCCAGGCGACGGAGATCGTCCAGATCTTTTCCGCCATCGCCAGGAACGGCGCCTACCCTCTCGCCGCAGCCGACGGATCCTGCGCCGCCCAGCTCGCCGAGGCCATCTCACTGGCAGCCGGCCGGACCGTGACGAGGATCGTCTTCGTCTCGGCCGCGGCGCCCGACCCGGCGCTCAGCGGCGGCGAGAAGTTCGACGGCACGCGCTTCTGGATGAGCCTCGACGAGACGCTCTGGGAGCGGCTCCACGCCGCCCACAAGTGCACGCTCTGGGACGGCTTCAAGCGCCTGCCCGACGGCAGGCAGGGCCTGGGCCCGTCGATCGGCAACCGGCTCTGGGAGCTGTTCGACAAGGCCATCGGCGCCGGCCTGAAGCGCGCGGTCGCCAAGGCCCTCGGCCGCGACGCCGGCTACGAACTGCTGAACGCCTGCCAGAACCACGTCTGGTACAGCCTGTTCTACGCCGTCGGCTTCGCCGTCAACGGCAACGCCGAGAAGTCGCGCCGCCTGGCCGGACTCGTCCACGAGCTGAAGAAGTACATCCCGATCGGGCAGAGCCGCAAGCAGCCGGGCGTCTGGTACGTCCTCGCCGCCTGATCGCACCCCTCCTCTCAAGCCGCCGCGCGTCCTGCGCGGCGGTTTTCATAAATAAAAAAAGGCCGTGACAGCCGGTCGCCGACCGATCCCTTGCCCGGAGGTCTAACCGGCACGTTTAAGCACGCGCTTCCAGCCGCAGCGGCCGCAGGTCAGCTCCAGACCGCCGTCACGGACCTCGACGTCCAGGACGTTGCCGCAAGCCTCGACCGGACAAAAGGTCGGGTCAGCCTTGACGTCCTGACCACTTTCCAATTTGCGTAGCAGTTCCGACTCCAGAGATCTGGAAAACAGGCGATGCTCGAAATATTTCTCGACTTTCTCGCGGTGTATCTCCGGGTTGCCGTAGGTCATACAAAATTATGTTAGCATGCGGCGGGCGCGGCCGAAACCGGGGCGTTTGACGCTTCGGCGCCCCTCTGATACGACCAAAAAGGACGCGATCGGAGGTGTCCGATGCTGCTACAGGATCTGTCGCGCCGGCCCCCTTGCCGGGGCCCGATGCTCATCTCGGTTCTTTTTATCGGCCTCACGGCCTGCGCCGGCCCTCGGAAGGAGTCCGAGCGCCTGCCGAGCCACCTGCTCCACTCGGGCTGCGCCCAGCTCAAGGACGTACCCGGCGACCCGACGGCCGAACCGCAGTTGTTCGCCGGCTGCGACCAGGCCGCCCTGGCCGCCTTCATCCGGCGCAACATCGACTCGACGGTGTCGATCAAGGTCGCTCGTTACGTCGCGGAGGAGAAACGGCTGAAGTACTTCGCCGGCACCGGCGCGGTCATCGACGCCGACGGCACGATCATCACCGCCTACCACGTGGTCAAGAACGCGGAGTGGGTGGTCGTCAGCGCCCGCCGGCTGTCCGCCGACGGACAGTCCGTCGCCCGCCTCTGGGACATCCCGGTGAAGGTCACGGCGATCTCTGCCGCCAACGACGCCGCGCTCCTGCGGCCGAAGTATCCGGTCCCCCTGCCGCCGCCGCTGCCGATCTGCGCCGCCGGCCGGCCGGCCAAGGGCGAGCTGCTCTGGCACTTCGGCCTGACCACCAGCTGGGCGGCCGGAGAGGTCGTCGAGCGGACGGTCATTGCCAACGGCACCGACTCCCTGAGCGTCGACGTCCGGGTCAACCTGGGCGATTCGGGCGGCCCGTTCGTCAACGAACGCGGCCAGGTCGTTGCCGTCACTCTGGCGATGAACGAGAAGAAGACGGCCTACGCCGTCCCGATCGGCCAGGCGCTCAAGGCCCTGGGCTACTCCGGCCCGGCCAAGGACGTCTGCAAAAAGTGAGGTTCGCAAAACACCCTCGGCTGAGGGTGTTTTTTCATCTTCGCTCACTTCAGTTTCTTCAGGCCGTGCCACCACTCGTGCGACTCGGTCCGCCGCAGTTCGGCCAAAAGGGCCTTGGCTGAATCCGTCCTGAGGGCAGCGGCCACGTTGTCGATCCAGTCCTGCGCCGAAGCGTGGCCGCGCTCCAGATACTCCTTGGCCATGGCGGCCATCTCCAGGTAATCGGCGTCCTTGGCGATGACGCCGGCCGTGGTGTCGCGGCGCTCGTCCTGCAGCCAGAGCTTGAAGATCCGCTCGCCCGCCTCGCCGAGCGGCGCCGTCTGTTCGCGGGCGCAGCGCTCCTTGTCCGCCGAGGCGTAGCGCGAGGCCACCCGGTGGATATCGCCGATGCGGCACTCCTCCATGTCATGAAAGATGCCGATGGCCGCCACTTCGGCCGGGTCAGGATAGCCTTCGAGGCAGGCCAGCAGGTAGCCGATCTGCGCGGCGCGCAGGCTGTGCTCGGCCACTGACTCCGGCTGATCGACGCCGGCCAGACGCCAGCCCTCGTGTTTGATCCGCCTCAGCTGGGCGAGTTCGAAGATGAGATCGCTGATCTTTTTCAGGTCCATAGGCCTCAAGTATAACACCCGCGGCCCGGCGCTGTCGCCGCGCGCGGACAACAAAACGCCCCCGCGAGGGGGCGTTCAATTTGCGGGCCATCACTGCGCGGCGTTGGTCTTTCGCCCGAAGAGCTGCAGCAGGTCCGGAGCTTTCACGTCGTAGGTCTCCGGCGGTCCGAGCTGCAGCAGGGTCTGGACGGTCGTCAGCTTGTCGCCCTGAAACTCATACTGGTACCAGCTGTTCAGGCCGCCGGATTCGCCCGAGCCGCAATACAGCAGTAACCGTTCGGCGCTGCCGGCGCCGTTCAGCGCCTTGTCGATCAGGCAGTACTGGTCGTAAGCCTCGCCGTAGATGCCCAGGTGGTCGGCCGACTCCAGGTATTTTAGCGTCTTGAGCTTGGGATCAAGCAGGCCGAAGACGACCTTGTCGCAGGAGTCGACGCAGGCCGGTTCGGACTCCGGCGTCGGCTTGGTCAGCTCTTTTTTGGCCATGATGAAAGCGATCATCTCGCTGCCCTTGTCGAGACAGACCCGCGCCGGCGCGTAACCGCTGTTCTGGAGCGACTTGAAACCGAGGGTCGCCAGGGTGGCGGCATCCGGCAGGTCCTGCTGGGCGGCGCCGCAGGCCGGCAGCTTGTTGACCGCGTCCGTCCAGGCGCTGGCGGCGGCAGTGGCGGCGGCCTGGGTCTCGGTGACGTGCGACGAGATCAGGGCCTGGTTGGTCCTGACCTGTTCGGACAGCGCGCTCAGCGCGTCCGAGAGTTTCCTGACATTGGTCCGGTTCTCCCAGGCGATGATGCCGAGTACGCCCACGGCCAGGATCAGCAAGGACAACAGCACCCACTGAAGTTTTTCGCTCATAAATTTCGATGAAACGCCGGCCTGAAACGCGGCTTACTATCACAGTATAGCACTTCCCGAGGGGGCTGTACCCGGGCCGCCGCGCGAAACGGCCATGTATGCAGAACGAGCCCCTCACCGCGCGGTAGGGACCCGTCTGCTAGGCGTGCTTTCGCGGTTCGGCTAGGACCGCGATGTCTGCCACCGCTTGCATCAGTGGCAGACCCCGCGTTCTTGTCGGCTCAGGCCATTTTCGCCCGGCCCCGGAAGCGCCTTAGGCAATATCATATCTGGTTTCTATCATATGTCAATTACCACATTTATGCACATGACCTTAACGACAAGACGGTCTGCCGCTCCCCGCCCGCCGAGGCCGAAAGACGATCACCTGCCATTGCTCCCCATTAGTCGCCGACCGATTTATCCACAATAAATGCACAAAACCCGTCATCAAGTGCGCCGCCTTTCAACCTCCGGCTGCCGCCTCTGAATGCAGAAAGGCCCCTAACCGCGCGGTTGGGGCCCCTCTGCTAGGCGTGCTTTCGCGGTTCGGCTGGG
>JBAIXY010000122.1:0-18432 GCA_037916205.1 Vicinamibacterales bacterium
CTGACCATGAAGATCTCGGGCAACGCTCTCATGATCTACAATCCGGGCGGCGGCCTCGCTTCTTTCGACGTCACGGTGGAGTGCCCGACGCCGGGAGCGCCGCGTGACACGCGCAATTATCCGGTCAGCATCTCGGTGCTCAAGGGCAATGGCGTGCCCGAGTTCGGCGAGCTGAGCTTCGCCAACAAGCTGTATGAGGCGACGCCGCCGGTCGTCGACAAGATCGAGGTCGAAGGCGAACAGCCTGGCGACATTTTGCGGCTGCCGCTCAACGCGAACCGCAGATTCCGCGTGGTCTCCCATGATCCGAACAGCCCCGATCCGCTGCTGTCCTCGGGGATCTGCCGCTGCCAGGTGAGCATCGACGCCGGCGCGCCGGCGACCAGCAACGGGCAGTGCGAGGTTGCCGCCCCGGCCAACACCTTCGTTTTCAACGGCGACATGGCGCTGGCGGCGACGTCCGTCGACGGCGCCAGCAATCCTTCGGCGGAAGCGACGCGGACGATGCACGTGGTCGTCGAGCCGGTCGTCAAGACGCCTCTCAGCCTCACCCCGGTGCCGGCCGATCCCAGCGTTACGGTCAGCGTGCCGACGCCTTTCTTTAACCTGAGAAATAACACGCTGACGGTATCGGTCGATTTCGATACCGCATACAACGGGACGTTCAGCGACCTCACCTGCGGCGTCTACGTCTACAGGACCGACGGCCAGCACCTGAACGGCCCCGGCCCGACAGCGACTGTCCCGCGGACCGTCGTGCCGGAGACCTACCGGGCCCACTGCGAGGGCGACGTCACCCTGCCGGCCAACCTGCCTGACGGCCAGTATTTTGTCGCGGTCCGCGTCCAGGACGACCTGCAGAAGCCGGCCAGCCGCTACACCGAGTCCAACCGGCAGGTCCTCTTCCAATGCGAGAAGGTTCCCGATGCCGCCCAGTCCGACGCCGACGGCGACGTCTGTCATTGGGCCGACATGGACCACGACGGCTGGGCCGAAGGTTTTTACACGACGCTGTTTTCGACCGCGCCCAAGTCCTGCGACAACTGCGTCAACTTCTCCAATCCCGACCAGGAGGACGCCAACGTCAACGGCGTCGGCGACATCTGCGAGGCCGAGGGCCGCTGCCGGGTCGACACCGACACCGTCTGCCGGATGCATTCTCTGACCTATCCCGGTCCTGGGCCGGCCGATCAGCTCCTGGCGGCGCCGCCGGTGCCGCCGGCCACGGCGCCGACCTGCCCGGGCGACATGAAATGCTGCGACAGCTCGACCGACCCCCTGTGCTGCCCCGAGCCGTCGCTCAAGGACAATCCGCTGACGGCCGACAAGGCGCCGACCCAGGCCTGCGAGGACGATTGGGGCCTCTGTTCGACCGGCGGCGAGGTCTGCTTCATACCTGAGGACTGTCCCAAGCGCGGCACCTGCGATTCCGATCCGAAGATCGCGTGCTCGGGGGCCAAGGACGCGGCCGCCTGCGGCGCCGAGAACGACGTCTGCAACGACGCCGACCTGTGTCTCGATCTGATGTATCCCTGGCCGCAGATGCTCTACGGCAACGTCTTCACCAAATACCTGGCCAAGCTCCCCGAGATCTCGCCCCAGGATAACGCCACTTTTTGCGTGACCGGCGAGCAGGGCGTGCTGAATTTCAGGACCACTTACAAGATCCTGATCGAAACGGAGAACAAGGACTGCGTGCTGACCGGCGCCACGGATTACGAACGGCCCAAGCCGCGCAACGCCTACTCGACCTCGCTCGGCAGGCTGGATATCGACGGTCTGTTGAACGGCAAGTACGGCGAGGTCGTCAACTACTACACGCAGTCGGAGTTCATGAACCAGTTCCCCCCGCTCAACGGCCAGCCGCTCGGCGGCAAGATCTATGTGGTCCACGGCGAGCAGATGGGCGACCTGGTCATCGGGCCGCCGCCGGAACCTGAGCAGACGCTGCCGCCGTACACCGTGCCCGACGCCGCCGCCGGGCAGAAGGGCGGCGGCACGGTCATCGTGCTGAGCGGCAACCTCTACCTGCAGCGCGATTTCGTCTACGACGAGGTCTTCCAGGAGGGCAGCCTCGGCGCGCTGTCCCAGCTCGCCTCGCTCGGCTGGATCGTGCTCGACGAGACCGAGCCGACCCGGCCCAACTACGGGACAAAAGGAAATATCTACATCGACAAGAGCGTCACCAGGCTGGTCGGCACCTTCCTGGCCGCCGGGCAGGGCGGCGTTTACACGGTCGCGCCGCCGGACACCGACAGCGACAAGCAGTTGACGGTCTACGGCCTGATGGTCGCGCGCCAATTCCACCTGAGCCGGTCGTTCAAGAGCAAGACCGAAGGTTCGGAGCGCGTCATCTACGACGGGAGGGCCGTGGCCAATCCGCCGCCGGGCTTCGGCGACATCAACAAGTCGCTTCCGGTCTTCAGCAGCAGCCAGGCCGCGCAATAAGGCCCCGGCAGTCGGGATTTATCCTCATCCGTCCGCGGCCCGGCCTGCCTTAACCGGCCGAAAAAGTGTATAATTAAGTAGTACACAGCCGGAACGGCTCCTAATAAGCTTCGTTGAGCGCAGAAACCGTCACTATGGGATTGTTCGGCCCCAAGAAGGTCAGTTACGTCGGCGTCGACTTGGGCGTCGGCGGCATCAAGCTGGTCGAGCTGCGCAACGAGAAGGGGCGCGGCCGCCTGATCACTTACGGGTTCAACGAGCGCCTGCCTGACGTCCAGCCGTCCAGCCTGGTCGACACTCCGAAAGAGACCTCCGATCTGCTTCGGACCATCGCCAAGAAGGCCAGGACCACGAGCCTGAAGTCGGTCGCCAGCCTGCCGATCGCCTCGGTCTTCAGTTCGGTCATCACCGTGCCCAAGGGCCCGGAGAAGGAGTGGCGCGAGGCGGTGCAGGTCCAGGCCCGAAAGCTCATCCCCGTGCCCCTGGAGGAGATGGTCCTCGACGCCAAGGTGATCGGCCAGCCGGCCGATGGCGGCAAGGAAAAGCCGTCGGCCGAGGCGGAGAAGGAAGAGAAGAAGGACGCGCCCAAGACCATGCAGATACTGCTCACGGGAGCCTCCCGGGCCATGGTCACGAAATACGTCACCGTTTTCAAGATGGCCGGGCTTGAACTGGTCAGCCTGGAGACCGAGACCTTCGCCCTGATCAGGTCGCTCATCGGCAAGGACCGTTCGACGACCATGATCGTGGACATCGGAGCCGCCCGCACCAACATCATCATAGTCGAGAACGGCGTGCCTTTCGTCACCCGCAGCCTGGACATGGGCGGCGCGACCTTCACCAAGGCCATGGGCCGTTCGCTGTCGCTCGACCTCAAGGCCGCCGAACAGATGAAGTGCGACATCAAGAGCGTCTCGACGCTCTATCCCGGCGAGGGCCTGCCGAGGATCTTCGAGACGACGGTGGCGCCGATGGTGACCGAACTGCAGTACTCGATCAGCCTTTACGCCGGACAGCATGCCGAGGGTCAGCCCGAGAAGCGCATCGAGAAGATCATCCTGAGCGGCGGCGGCTCGGCCCTGCCGGCCCTCGTCGACCATTTCAGCAAGCAGCTGAACATGAAGGTCTACGTCGGCGATCCCTGGGCCAGGGTCGTCTATCCGGAAGGCCTGCGGCCGGTGCTGGACGAGATCGGTTATCGTTTCGCCGTTGCCGTCGGCTTGGCCATGCGCGACATCGAGTGAGCAATTTCTGACAGACCACACTATGGCGGTCGGAGCAGGGGACAATCGAACGGGAGCCGGAGCGCCGGGAGCGCGGTCGCCGCAGGCGCCGCGGCCCGTGCCCAAACCTCCCTCGGCGCCGCAGCCGGCTTTCGCCGGGCTGCGAGTTTCGCTGATGCCTTCCGAAGCGGAGGGCGGCAAGGCGCCGGACCTGCGGACCCGGGCGCTCATTCTCGTGCTGGCGCTGGTCATCGAAACGATCGTTGTCGGCGGCGTCAACTTTTACCTGATGCGGGACGCGGCCAAAAAGAAGACCGAAGCCGCCGAGCTGAGCAAACAGACCGTCGTCATCGCCAAGCAGGCCGCCGATCTGGAGAAGTCGCTGAGCGACTCGCTGCTCTTCGACCGCCAGGTCAGCGCCGTCAAGGACGGCCTTGATCGCCACATCTACTGGACCAAGATGTTCGACATCCTGGCGAAGGGCTCCCTGTCCAACGTCGTTTTCCAGAATTTCAGCGGCGACACCGACGCGAGCATGGTGACCATCGAGGCGCTGGGCAAGAGCTACCAGGACGTCGCCGAGCAGATCGTGGCTTTCAAGAACAATCCGTTGGTCGCCCAATTGCGGACCTCGGCCGTGTCGGTCCGTGAGAGCCAGGGCGGCACATTCGCCGGCGTGCATCTGACAATGTTCATCAAGTTCAAGCCCGAGGCCTGGCAGAAAGCCCCGGCGGCCGCGGCGGCTCCGGCGGCGCCGGCAGCCCCGGTCAAATGATCGTTATGGCCGCACCGACCCAACCATCGAGATCCAAACAGATGGCGCAGCTGGCATCCTGGCTGCCCCTGATCACCGTTCTTTTGGTGCTGGCCTACGCGGTCGCGGCCTACTTCCTGCTGATCATGCCCCAGATCGGGCCGCTTCTGCCCGGAGGCGCGCTGGATAACGGCCCGATCAAGGCCAAGATCAGCGACGATCAGGCCTACATCAAGAAGCTCCAGGCGTATCTGACCTATTACACCGCGCTCAGCGACGAGAACAAGCAGCGGGCGGCCAGCATCATGCCGCTGGACGCCGACAACCCCGGCATCATCGTCGCGCTGGATGCCATCGCCCGGAAGAACAACATGGTGCTGACCTCGGTGGACGCGGTCACGGACGAGAAGAGCGTCAATCAGTACGGCCGCAAGTCGGTCAGGATATCGGCGGCGGTGGACGGTGGCGGCTACGACCAGTTCAAGCTCTTCCTTAACGATGTCGAGCACTCGCTGCGGCTGTTCGACGTGCAGTCGATCATCTTTTCGCCCACGGGCGGATACGGCCTGGTGATGAGGGCCTATTTCGTCGAACCAAAAATGCCGGCTAGCGCGTCCAAGGGGGCGCCGGCGAAACCCTGACCGTTCATATGGCCCTGACCAAGGAGCAAAAACAGATGTACGCGCTGGCCGGAGTTATCGTAATCATGGTCGGTTTTCTGGGTTATTATTTTCGCGACAAGTTCCTGCCGGCGGTCCAGCCGGGCGCCGGCGCCGGGGCGGCGGCCCAGCGGATGACACTGCCCGGGCAGACGGCCAACGAACTTTTCGGCCGCGACGATTACAAATCCCTGGAGCGGTTCGGCGAGGTGCCTGTCGTGCCCGGCGCGCTGGGCGAGCAGGACCCTTTCCGCGCCTCGCTGTGATCGCCGGAGAGCGACCAATGCCATGATCATCAATCCCTCGGAGCTGCTGGACATTTTGCTGCAGGCCGGCCACATCTCCGAAGAGCAATACCGGCAGGTGGAGAAAGAGTCAGCGGAGACCGGCAAACCGGTCGACGCTGTTTTATTGAAGAGCAAGCTGGCGGATGAGGAACTGATCACCCGGGCCAAGGGCACGCTCCTCGGCGTTCCCTACGCGGACCTGGTCGGCAAGAAGGTCGACGTTCAGGTGGTCAACCTCATCTCCAGGCCGGTCGCGGAGAACGCCAAGGCCGTCGCCTTCGACCGTCAGGAGGGCGTCGTCAGCGTCGGCATGCTCGACCCGCGGGACATGACCGCGGTCCAGTCCATCGATTTCCTGTCCCAGGCCAGCAACTTCAAGCCGCGCTACTACATCATCTCGGTCGCTTCGTACAATTACGTCCTGAAGAAGTACGAGGAGCTCGGCAAGGAGGTGGCCAAGGCCCTGGAGGTGGCCAAGGAGAAATACGTCCCCAAGAAGGAGGAGGGCAAGGAGGAGAAGCTCGAGGAGATCATCAAGGGTGCGCCGGTCTCGCGCATCGTCTCCGTCATCCTCCGCCACGCGGTCGACGGCAACGCCTCCGATATTCACATCGAGCCTTTCGGCGAGGAGACCCGCGTCCGCTACCGCGTGGACGGCGTCCTGCGCACCTCTCTCAAGCTGCCCAAGTACATCCACGCCTCGCTGGTCTCGCGCATAAAGGTGCTGGCCAATCTCAAGCTCGACGAGACCCGCATCCCGCAGGACGGCCGCATCCGTGAGACCTTCGGCGACAAGGTGATCGACTTCCGTATCTCCACCATGCCGCTCCAGGACACCGAAAAGGTGGTCATGCGTATCCTGGACACCAGCAAGGGCGTGCCGCTCCTCGAGCAGCTCGGCTTCCGTTCGCAGTACGTGGACACCATCAAGAAGGAGATCAAGAAGCCGCACGGCATGTTCCTGATCACCGGCCCGACCGGTTCCGGCAAATCGACGACGCTGTTCACCATCCTGAACATGCGCAACGACGAGGTCGTGAACATCTCGACGCTCGAGGACCCGGTCGAGTACACCATCAAGGGCGTCAACCAGTCGCAGGTCCGGCCCGAGGTCGGCTACACCTTCGCCTCCGGCCTCCGCGCCCTCCTCCGCCAGGACCCGAACATCATCATGGTCGGCGAGATCCGCGACGGCGAGACCGGCGAGCTGGCCGTCCACGCGGCGCTCACCGGCCACCTGATCTTCTCGACCCTGCATACCAACGACGCGCTCGGCGTCGTGCCCCGCCTGACCGACATGCACATCGAGCCGTTCCTGCTGGCCGCCACGATCAACCTGGCCATCGCCCAGCGTCTGGCCCGCAAGATCTGCGAGCGCTGCAAGGCGGCGACGACGCTGCCCCCGGAGACCGAGGCCAAGGTCAGGGCCGACCTGGAGCTGATCCCGGCGCCGTACAAGGCCCATCTTAACCTGACCGGCCCGCAACTGACCGTCTACAAGGGACGGGGATGCCTCCGCTGCAACGACACCGGGTACAACGGTCGCGTCGCCTGCGCCGAGCTCATCCAGTTCAACGAAGAGATGCGCGAACTGATCACCAAGGGCTTCCCGATCGACGAGGTCAAAGCCGCCATCAAGCGGCAGCAGGCCCTTTCCCTGAAGCAGGACGGCCTATTGAAAGCTTTGGAAGGTTCGACTACAATTGAGGAAGTGATGCGCATTACCACCGAGTAAACCGCGCCTCGTAAACAATATCCCCGACGCTTATGCCGGACATGCCGAAAAAAGTGAAAGTACTCATCGTCGATGACGACGCTTTCCTGTCGGGCATCTACGCCACCAAGCTGGAGCTTGAGGGCTTCGCGGTGCTCACCGCGCGGGACGGGGACGAGGGCCTCAAGGTGGCGCTCAAGGAGGTCCCCGACCTGATCCTGCTGGACGTCCTCATGCCGAAGATGGACGGGTTCGAGGTGCTCAAGCGCCTCAAGGCCGAGGCGGCCACCAAGCCCATCCCGGTCATCATGCTGACGAACCTGGGCCAGAAAGAGGACATCGAGAAAGGCCTGGAGGAAGGCGCGATCGACTACCTGATCAAAGCGCACTTTGTCCCGGCCGAAGCGGTGGCCAAGATCAAGAAAGTGCTCAAGATGGCGTAAGAGACCACGGCGCGGCTGAAAGAACGCCGCGCCGTTTCGGTTATCAGCGGGCCAGTGCCCGCGCAAGGCAATGCCGAGGTACGATTATCGCGTCAATGACGCCAACGGCCGGACCATCTCGGGCGTCGTCGATGCGGCAACGCTGGAAATGGCGACCGATACCCTCAAGGACAAGGGGTATTCGGTGGTTTCGGTCGTCGAGGCCAAGAAGAAGAGCCTGATGGAGTTCGAGCTGCCCTTCTTCAATACCGTGCCGGTCAAGGAGATGGTCATCTTTTCTCGCCAGTTCGCCGTGCTCATGGGCGCCAAGGTGCCCGTCGTGTCCTCGCTCAAGACCGTCGCCCGCCAGACCCGGCACAAGAAACTGCAGCAGATCATCATCGATATCGCCGACGAGGTCGAGTCGGGCACGGCCCTGTCGATGGCCATGGCCAAGTACCCCAAAGCCTTCAGCAACTTCTTCGTCAACATGATCAGGTCGGGCGAGACGACCGGCCGGCTCGAGGAGGTCATGAACTACCTGGCCGATCAGATGGAGCGGGACTTCGACCTGATGGCCAAGATCAAGGGCGCGATGATCTATCCCGCCGTGGTCATCTCCGGCCTGTTCGTTGTCGGGTTCATCATGATGGCCTACGTCGTCCCCAAGCTGACCCAGGTGCTGACCGAGTCGGGCACGGCCCTGCCCTGGACGACCAAGCTGCTGATCGCCATCAGCAACTTCTTCAAGACCTACTCGATACAGATCATCATCGGCACCGTCCTGGCGCTCGTCGGGCTGCAGTACTGGATCCGGACGCCGGTCGGCAAGCGCATCTGGGACGGCCTTATCCTTCGCGTCCCGGTCTTCGGTCCGATGCTTCAGCGCATCTACCTCGTCCGGTTCACCAGGAGTCTCTCGACGCTGCTCTCCGGCGGCGTGGACATCCCCTCGAGCCTGGAGGTTTGCGCCGACCTCGTCGGCAACGCCAAGTACGCCTCGATGATCCAGGCCACGCGCAAGGAGGTCATGGACGGCAACTCGATCACCACCGTCTTCGCGACCGATTCCAGCATGCCGAAGATGATCCCCCAGATGATGGCGGTCGGCGAAGAGACCGGCCGGCTTTACGAGGTGCTGGACAAGCTGACCGATTTCTATTCCCGCGAGCTTTCGGCCTCGGTCGACAACCTGGTAGCGGCCATCGAGCCGATGATCATGATGGTCATGGGCGTGGCCGTGGGCATCATGGTGGCGGCCATCATGCTGCCGATGTATAACATGGCGACGAATCTGTAAGATAAGGCCGGTTGAGCTTAATTGAGGCTGACCGGCAGATGTGCTATAATGAATTCTAGTCGGTTTTTGTGGATAACAATGACCGGCCTTCTCCCGCCCTAACGGGGGAATAAATGAGTTGGTGAAGGGGGGTGAAACTATGGTTAAATCCAATAAGAAAGGCTTCACGCTCATCGAGCTGCTCGTCGTCATCGCCATCATCGGCCTGCTCTCCACACTGGCTGTCGTGGCTTTGAACAGCGCTCGTCAGAAGTCTCGCGATTCTAAGCGCGTCGCTGACATCAAGCAGGTCCAGACCGCTCTGGAACTCTACTTCGCTGACAGCACGAACGGGTATCCGGCTGCCGCTTCGGCCATCACCCTGGGCAGTGCCAGCGCCAAGTCGCTGTGCACCAACCAGTTCAACGCCGGCGGTACCGCCTGCACGGGCACGACCTACATGGGTCTGGTCCCGACCGCTCCGACCCCGGCTGATTGCAGCTCGGGCAACGACTACTCGTACACCTCGACGGCTCAGGACAACTACACGATCACCTTCTGCCTCGGCGGAAAGGTGGGCGACCTGTCCGCTGGCGCGAGGACCGCGAATCCCAACGGCATTCAATAAAAGTTTGCCACGTCCGGGGTCGGAGAGCCCCGGATCGCGGCCGAATTCGGCAATCAAAAACCCTCGGTTCCGCCGAGGGTTTTTGTTCCCTTCGATCGGACCGGACAGGCTGCCGCGCTCTGGGCGCGGCCCTTACATATATAGCGCCGGAAATGCTATCATAAGGCCATATGTCCACCATGGGCCAAGTCTTCGTTTTCGTTTTCGGGGCCATCATCGGCAGCTTCCTGAACGCCGTACTTTGGCGCCTGCGCACCAAGGAAAGCTTCATCTTCGGCCGCTCCTATTGTCCGCACTGCCGGCACGAACTCGCGGCCGTGGACCTGGTGCCCATCGTCAGTTACCTGCTGCTGGGCGGCAAGTGCCGTTACTGCAAAAAGACCATCAGTCCTTCCTACCTGGCGGTCGAGCTGATCATGGGGGCGCTGTTCCTCCTGGCGGCGCTGAGCGTTCTGCCAGCCGGCATCCCGGTCGACCTGTCCCTGGCCCTGCCGAGACTGCTGCTGTACTGGTATCTGATCGGCGTCTTCGTCCTGGTCTTCGTATTCGACCTGCGCTACATGATGATCCTGCGGTCGGTGACCCTGCCGGCGGCCGCTTTGGCCGCTCTGGCCAATCTCGCCCTGGGCATGAACATCTTTGCCCTGATCCTGGCCGCGGCGGTGGGCTGCGGTTTCTTTTACCTGCAGTTGGTCCTCTCCAAGGGCCGCTGGATCGGCGGCGGCGACGTCTGGCTCGGTCTGCTCATGGGCGCCGCATTGGGCTGGCCGGGGGTCCTGGTCGCCCTGTTCCTGGCCTACGTAAGCGGGGCGGTCTTCGGGCTGGCCCTGTTGGCCATGCGAAAGAAGACGCTGCAGAGCCAGCTGCCATTCGGCACGTTCCTCTCGGCGGCGGCGGTCCTGACGCTGCTTTACGGCGAGCGGATCGTCGCTTGGTACCTGGGCCTGGTGTTATGAACCAGCGCGGCTTCACTCTCGTCGAGATGCTCATCTCCCTGGGGATCTTCGCGATCATCACCGGCTTCGTCATGGCCAATTTCCGCGCCGGCAGTCAGGGCGACGAACTGCGCCTGGCCCAGCAGCTGGTGGCCAGCGAGCTTCGGCGCACTCAGACCATGGCCCTAGCCGGACAGACGACCTATTACTGCGCCGCCGGGGTCAAGGTCGGGCACTTCTGTCCGACGGGCAATGCCGCCGAATGCGGCGGCGAGGACGCCAACTGCGTCAAAGGGGTGCCGCCGGGAGGCTACTGCGTCCATCTGAAGGCTCTCGAGCCGGACAATCGGACGCTCATCCTGTTCGCCGACTTGGACGCCGGCCGCAACCATCGTTACGACGCGGGCGAGGAGATCAGGACCATGTCGGTCTCGCCGGGCACGTTCGTCAGCGTCACCCAGACCGATCCGTCGGACGCGGGCGGGCTCGACGTCTGTTTCACGCCGGGTGACGCCATGCCGCTGTTCAACGGCGCGTCCGCTCCGGTGGTCGCCAAGATCACGGTCAAGCACCGCACGACCGAAGCCATAAGGACCGTTACGATCAACGCGGTCTCCGGCCAGATAAGCGCCAATTGAGATATGGATATCCTCCAGCGTAGAAACCTGCGGCATGGCGCGTTGGTCCGCCGCGGCCGGTCCGCTTCGGCCGGCCAGACCATCATGGAGGCGGTGATCGCCGCCGGCATCATCGCCACGGCCGTATCCTCGGCCCTGACGCTGGTCCAGGCCTCGATCAACGGCGAGAAAGAGAGCGAGTTCGGCATCGTCGGCACCAATCTGGCGCGGGAAGGCGTCGAGGTGGTCAGGACCATCCGCGACTCCAACTGGCTGGCCGGCCGGCCGTGGGACGACGGGCTGGAGGGCGCGGACCAGGATTACACCGGCATCCCCGTTTTTTCGACGGTTGACAACAATTGGACCATGGATTTCACGCCCAATGAGCTGCCGGAGGACGGTGCCAGGGTCTACCGCTTCACCAGCGGCGACGCCGGCCTGGTCGGCCTCAATTTCCAGACCATCGCGCCGCCGAGCGAAGCCGCGGTGACCAATTTCAACCGCCTGCTCGAACTAGATCCGATCTGCGCCGACCGCACGGTCAAGGTCAGCGGCGAGGAATGCGGCGCCGGCAACGACAAGATCGGCATTCGCGCCACCGCGCGGGTCACCTGGTACTCGGGCGGGCGGCGGCGCACCATCGCCGTCGAAGAGACCCTGTTCGATTGGCGCTGACGACTATGAAGGGATGCGTCAGACACCGTAAGATCGCGGCCTCGCGCGGCTTCTCCCTGATGGAGCTGCTCGTGGTGCTCGGCATATTTTCCACCGTGGTCACCGCGGCCACGGACATCTTCATGATGGCCAACCGTTCGCAGCGCAAGGTCTTCGCGCTGGAACGGGCCCAGGCCGACGCCCGCTTCACCATGGAGGCCATCGCCCGCGAGGTCCGCACCGGCACCTTCGATTACGACTACTACAAGAACAACGGCGACCTGCTGGCCCAGCCCGGGCCGCTGACCGACCTGGCGCTCAGGGACGAGCAGAACAAACAGGTCCGCTTCTTCCGCAGTGATACGGCCTGCGCCGACCAGCAGAGCACGCCTTGCATCGCCGTGTCCCTCGACGGCGGCGACCCGGCGCCGCTGACGCCGGCCGGCGTGCGCATCCTCAACCTTCGCTATTACGTTTCGCCGACCGAGGATCCCAACGCTTTCGATCCGGCGACCGGAAAATTCGCCTCAGACGTCCAGCCGCACGTGACGGTCCTCCTGGCCCTCCAGACGACCTCGAGCGACGTCCGCGAGCAGTCCATCATTTATCTCCAGACCACCATCGAGAGCCGAAGTTACCGCCGCTGACCGAATGTCCATGCATCGCAACGCAGCAAAAACGATCCGATCCCAGTCCGCCGTCCGGCGCCGCGGCACAGTATTGCTGTTGGCCCTGCTCATCCTGTCGTCGATCGTCATGGCCTCAATGGGGTTGAGCACGCTCATCATGAACTCGCTGCAGCAGACCCGGATCATCGACGCCTCGACGATCGCCTATTACGCCGCCGAGAGCGCGGTCGAGGACGGTCTGTACGTCCTGCGGCGCGAGGATGCCAAGCCGCCGGCGGTGAAAGACGCGCCGGTGACGCTCTCGAACCAGGCCTCCTGGACCCGGGACGTGGCCTACACCGAACCGCAGATCAAGACCCATCTGGCCAAGGATTCGACCTTCGAACTGGACCTGTTCGATCCCGACGCCGAGACGCAGGCCTACGCCGATAACATCACGCAGGTCACGGTCGATTGGAGCACGGCGACCTGTACCGTCGGCTCGTGTCCGAAACTGAGCTATAACCTGGTCCATTGGGACGCCGGGCTGACCCAATGGCAGGCCGGCATGGTCGAGAGCGGCAGGCTCGTCAGCGGCGAACAGGTGGCCATTGACCTGTCGCCCGGCACCGCCTCGCGGCTCTACAAACTTCGCCTGCGCGCCGAGGAGCAGCCGGTCGACGATGTCCTGATAACGGCCTACTCCGGCAACACGCCCGTCGACATACCTGGCCGCGTGCGCATCGACGCCGACGGCAGTTTCGGCGGCACCCAGCAGCACCTGACCGTGCGCCTGCCGAGGCGGACGCCGCTGTCGGGCCTGTACGATTTCGCCGTGTTCAGCGAGTGCTCGCTGGTCAAAGGCTATCCCATCAGGTGTCCGTGAGCCGGCCGGCCGCGGCGGGCGGCAATGACGATATGACCAAGGAAGAGGCCAAACTGCGCATCGAGAAGCTGAAAGAGGCGATCAACTACCATCGCTATCTTTATCACGTGCTCGACCGCCAGGAGATATCCGACGCCGCTCTCGATTCGTTGAAGCACGAGCTTTATAAGCTGGAACAGCAGTATCCGGAGTTCATCACTCCCGATTCGCCGACCCAGCGCGTCGGCGGCAAGGCGCTCGACAAGTTCCGGAAGGTCCGCCATCAGACGCCGATGCTGTCGATCGAAGATGTCTTCACTTTCGGCGAACTCCAGGAGTGGCGGCAGCGCATCGGCAAACTGACCACCCAGCGCATTGATTCCTATTACGCCGAGATCAAGATGGACGGCCTGGCCGTTTCGCTGGTCTACGAGGACGGCGCGCTTGCGGCCGGCTCGACCCGCGGCGACGGCATCATCGGAGAGGATATCCTGAACAATCTCAAGACCATCGAGGCCATCCCGCTCAGGCTGCGGCAGCTGACGGGTTCGGACACGGCCGCTTTCCTGAAGCGCTTCGGCCGGTCGGTGGACCGGCGCAAGTTCGCCAAGGCTGTGGCGTCGCTCTCCGGCCGCATCGAGGTGCGCGGCGAGTGCTACATGACCAAGGCCGTGCTCGAGAAACTGAACCGCGAGCAGGAAAAGGCCGGGCTGCCGGCATTCGCCAATCCGCGCAACGCCGCGGCGGGCGGCATCAGGCAGCTGGATCCCAAGATCACGGCATCGCGCCAGCTGGACTTCTTCGGCTACGCCCTGATCGCCGACCTCGGCCTCACGACGCACGAGCAGGCCCACGAGATGATGAAACTCCTCGGCGTCAAGATCAACCCGCTGAGCGAGCTGGTTCGCTCGATGGAGGAGGCGGAGAAGTACCACGCCCATATCTACGCCGTGCGCGACAAGCTGCCGTACTGGACCGACGGCTGCGTCATCGTGGTCAACGAGGACGCGATCTTCGACCGCCTCGGCGTCGTCGGCAAGACCCCGCGCGGCATCATCGCCTACAAGTTCCCGGCCGAACAGGCCACCACGGTGATCGAGGACATCCGCGTCCAGGTCGGCCGCATGGGCACGCTCACGCCCGTGGCCGTGATGAGGCCGGTCTTCGTCGCCGGCACCACCGTCTCGCACGCCACGCTCCACAATCTGGACGAGATCAGGCGGCTGGGCGTGAAGATCGGGGACACGGTGGTCATCCAGAAGGCCGGCGACATCATCCCGCAGGTGGTCAAGGTCATCGCCCGGGCGCGCACCGGCACGGAGAGGGAATTCCGGATGCCGACGCGCTGTCCGGCCTGCGGCTCCAGGATCGAGAAGCGCGAGGGCGAGGTGGCCTATTTCTGCCCGAACCCGGACTGCTACGCCCGGACCCAGGAGCGCATCGTCCACTTCGTCGCCGTCGCCGACATGCCCGGCCTGGGCTACAAGATCATCGAGCGTTTCATCGACGAGGGCCTGATCCGCGACGCCGCCGACCTCTATTCGCTGCGGCCGGAGGACGTCGCCGAGCTGGAGCGGTTCGCCGAGAAATCATCGAAGAACATCATCGATTCCATCCAGGCCCGCCGCCGCCTGCCGCTCGGCCGGTTCATCTACGCGCTGGGTATCCGGCACGTCGGCGAGGAAACGGCCGCGGACCTGGCCGGGCACTTCCGCACGCTCGAGGCCTTGCGGGCCGCGGGCCGCGACGAACTGGCCGAAACGCCCAATATCGGGCCGGTGGTGGCGGAGAGCGTGCACTCGTTCTTCGCCGACAGGTCAAATGCCGCTCTCGTGGACAAGCTTCTCGGGGTCGTGACCGTGGAAAAGGGCAAGGCTCCGGCCAAAGGCCCGCTCACCGGCAAGAGCTTCGTCCTGACCGGCACCCTGGAGAAGCTCACCAGGGACGAGGCCAAGGAGCGGATCAAGGCGCTGGGCGGCTCGGTCTCCGAATCGGTCAGCAAGCAGACCGCTTTCGTGGTGGTCGGGGCCGAACCGGGCTCCAAGGCCGAGAGGGCCCGAAAACTGGGCGTCAGGATGTTGAATGAAGCCGAGTTTTCGGCTATTTTGGATAGCAAATGAATCACGTCACGGGGCGGCCGCGCCGCCCGGTCCTATGAAGCTAACGCCCGAACAAGTCGATCACATCGCCGCCCTGGCCAGGCTGGACCTGGCTGATGAGGAAAAGGCCGTGTTCCAGAAGCAGCTGTCCACGATCATCGAGTATGTCGACCAGCTGGCCAAGGTCGATACGGGTAATGTCGAGCCCATGACCCACAGCCTGGCGCTCCAGAACGTCGTCCGACCCGACGAGGTCAGGGACTGCGGCGCCGAAACGCGCCAGCGGCTGGTCGGGGAATTCCCCGAGCGCGATGGCGACCTGCTCAAGGTCAAGGCCGTCTTTTCCTGAACCTTATGAAGCTGAACGAAATGTCGCTGGCCGAGCTGGCTGCCGGACTGGGAAAAGGGGATTGGAGCTCGCGCGAGATCACGACCGCCTGTCTGGAGAGGGCCAAAGCCCAGGCGGACAAGACCAAGGCTTACGTCCGTCTGACCGAAGGGGACGCCCTGGCCGCGGCCGACGCCTCCGACGCGCGCCGCCGCGGGCAAAAGCCGCTCTCCGAGATCGACGGGATCCCGCTGGCCATCAAGGACAACCTGATGGTCGCGGGCGTCAAAGCCACGGCCGGCTCGAACATCCTGAAAGAATATACCGCGCCGTATGACGCCACCGTCGTGGCCCGGCTGAAGGCCGCCGGCGCCGTGCTTTTGGGCAAGACCAACATGGACGAGTTCGCCATGGGCTCGTCGACCGAGACCTCCTGCCACGGAGCGACCCGGAATCCCTGGAACACGGACAAGATCCCTGGCGGCTCGTCGGGCGGTTCGGCCGCCGCCGTTGCCGAGGGTTCGGCCATCGCGGCCCTGGGTTCGGACACCGGCGGCTCGATCCGGCAGCCGGCCGCCATGTGCGGCGTGGTCGGGCTGAAGCCGACCTACGGCCGCGTTTCACGCTACGGCCTGATGGCCATGGCCTCGAGCCTCGACCAGGTCGGACCGTTCACCAGGACGGTCGGCGACGCCGCGCTGCTGCTCGGGGCGGTCGAAGGACGCGATCCGATGGACTCGACCAGCGTCGACCTGAAGAACGAGTGGCGCCTGACCGGCGAGCTCAAGGAATCGGTCCGCGGCCTGCGCCTCGGCCTGCCCAAGGAGTATTTCGTCTCCGGCATGGATCCCGACGTGTCGTCGGCGGTCCGCGGAGCGGTCGAGGAACTGGAAAAGCTCGGCGCCAAGATCAAGGAGGTCAGCCTGCCGCACGCCGATTACGCCCTGGCGGTCTACTATGTCCTGATGCCTTCGGAGGTCAGCGCCAACCTGGCCCGGTTCGACGGCATTCGCTACGGCACCCGGGTCGACGGTCCGGACCTGGGGTCGACCTACCGCCTGTCGCGCGGCCGCGGTTTCGGCCGCGAGGTCCGCCGGCGGATCATGGTCGGCACACACGCGCTGTCCTCGGGCTATTACGACGCCTATTACCTCAAGGCCCTGAAGGTCCGGCGGCTGATCGCCGACGATTTCGCCCAGGCGCTGTCCGAGGTCGACTGTCTGGTCACGCCGACGGCGCCGACGGTGGCCTGGAACATCGGCGAAAAGTTCGACGACCCCATAGCCATGTACCTGTCGGACATCTACACCGTCAGCATCAACGTCGCCGGTTTGCCGGCCGTCAGCGTGCCCTGCGGCTTCGCGGGCGGCCTGCCGATCGGCCTGCAGATCATCGGCCGTCATTTCGACGAAAAGACCATCCTGCGCGTCGCGCGGGTCCACGAAGCGGCGACCGGCCCGTACAAGATGGCCTATAACAAATAAGTAAACCAGTTCACTATGGGTAAAGGCACCAAGTCGAGTTCAGCCCCTAAGTCGGCGGTCAGGCCGCATCAGCGCGTCACCCTTTCCAAGAAGACCCGCTCGGAGATCAGCGGCAGTTTCCGCTATACGGCGAAGCGCGCCACGGTCATTTCGCCGTCGGCCCTGCCCAAGGCGGCGGCCGTCTGTCCGGAGTGCGGCGCCGTGCGTTACGAGAAGCGCTGGCGTTCGGCGGCGACCCTGCCCAAGGGCCTCAGGACGTCGGACCTGCCGCGCACGCTCTGCGACGAGTGCCGGGCCGGGGCCAAGGTGTCCGGCGGCAAGGCCGTCGGCTGGGCCGGCGAACTGGTGGTCGAGGGCGTCAGCGACCCCGAGGTGATGAAGGAGGTCGTCGGACTGATCAAGAACGTCGGCGATCGCGCCGCCCGGCGCGATCCGGAGGACCGGATCATCGACCTGGCCGTTTCCGGCCGGACCGTCAAGGTCTACACGACGGAGAACCAGCTGGCCGTGTCCATCGGCAAACAGCTCGACCGCGCCAGGAAGGGCGGCCGTCTGGAGATCAAGTGGTCCTCGGACGACAAGGTCGCCCGGGTGCGCTGGCAGGCCGGCGAATAGCCTATGACCGTGACCATCGACGTCGCCTCGGCGCTGCGGACCGTCGCCATCGCCATCATCGCGGCGGCGGTGCTGTTCGTCGTCTGGATGATCGTCGCCAAGGTCCGCAATTTCATCTTTTCGCTGCGTTTCGAGCGGTCCGACCGCGAGGCCATGAGACACCGCTGGGCCGAGATCGAGCAGATGTCGCGCGGCTCCGGCGAGATGAGCCGGAAGATGGCCGTGCTCGAGGCCGACAAGCTGCTGGACCAGGCGCTGAAGTCGCTGGCCATGGCCGGCAACACCCTCGGCGAGCGGCTGCGCTTCGCCCAATACAAATATCCGGATCTGCGTGACGTCTGGTGGGCTCACCGCGTCCGCAATCAGCTGGTCCATGAGGCCAGTTATCACCTGGACGCCGGACTGGCCGCCAAGGCCGTCCGGGCCTACAGGCGGGCATTGAGGCGCATCGGCGCCATCTGACAGCACATGGAGCGCGTTTCTCTGAAAAGCACCATCAGCAACCTCCGCCGTTTCCGCGAGGTGACGACCATCCTCTTCGAGGAGGGCCTATCTTTTTTCGTTGACGACCTGAAGCTGCACTATCTCATCCCGACCAGCACGCGCCTGCGCTGCGCCGTCTGGCGCGGCGCCAGGGGTTGCCGCCGGGCCCTGCTCCGGGCCGACGTGGAGCCGCCGCCGGAGGTCCGCTTCCGACGGGCCCTGGAAAGGCTGGGCCCGACCTTCATCAAGCTCGGGCAGATACTCAGCACCCGGCAGGATGTCATTCCGGAACAGTACGCGCGGGAGTTCGCCAAGCTGCAGGACAATGTC
>JBAIXY010000123.1:0-1801 GCA_037916205.1 Vicinamibacterales bacterium
CCAGGAGGTCCCGCTTGCCCGGCTGCGTGCCCATGGTCAGGACCTGGTTGGGCTTGCTGCCGTAGCGGTAGACCGTGATGCCTTTGCACTTCAGCCGCCAGGCCTGCAGGTAGGCGTCCTCCACGGCCTTCCGGTCGGCCGCCTCGGGCAGGTTGATGGTCTTGGACACGGCGTTGTCCACGTTCTTCTGGAAGGCCGCCTGCATCCGGACGTGCCGCTCGACGCCGATCTCCAGCGCCGTCCGGAACAGCCGTTTTTCGGCCGCCGTGAGCCCCGAGATCTTCTGGACCGAGCCGTCCACGGCGATCTCCATCTCCAGCTGGGCACTCCAGATGCCCTTGCTCATGGCCAGCTCCTTGAAAGCCGGCGTGGTCTCGGCCAGATGCGCGCCCTCGAGCACGTGCCGGACGAAGGACACGGCGAACAGCGGCTCGATGCCCGAGGAACAGCCGGCGATGACCGAGATGGTCCCGGTCGGCGCGATGGTCGTGGTCGTGGCGTTGCGCATATGGCTGAAGCCCTTCTTCTGCCAAAGCGAGCCCTTGAAGTTCGGGAAATTGCCGCGCTGCTTGCCCAGCCGCGCCGAGGCCTCGTGGCCCTCTTTCTCGATGAAGGCCATGAGCTTCTGGCCGACAGCCAGCGCCTCGTCGGAATCATAAGGGATGCCCAGATGAATGAGCATCTCGGCAAAGCCCATCACGCCCAGGCCGATGCGCCGGTTGTTGTGGGCCGCCTCGGCGTTCTGCGGCAGCGGGAAGCGGTTGGCGTCGATGATGTTGTCCAGAAAGCGGACGCCGTCGTGGACCAGGCCCTTCAACTTCTCCCAGTCGATCCGGCCGCGCATCAGGGGGCCGGCGACCACCTTGGTCAGGTTGATCGAGCCCAGGTTGCAGGACTCCCAGGGATGGAGCGGTACTTCGCCGCAGGGATTGGTCGAGGCGATGAGTCCGGTGTGCCGCGTCGGGTTCTTCCGGTTGATCTCGTCGATGAAGAGCACGCCCGGGTCGCCGGTCCGCCAGGCGGCGCTGACGATCTTCTCGAAGACCTCGCGGGCCTTGCGCGTGCCCGCGGTCTTGCCGGTGTGCGGG
Source organism: Vicinamibacterales bacterium (assembly GCA_037916205.1). Classification (GTDB taxonomy): domain Bacteria; phylum Patescibacteriota; class Patescibacteriia; order SG8-24; family SG8-24; genus JBAIWZ01. Next base: position 1,089 of record JBAIXY010000123.1, read on the forward strand.
TTGAAGAGCTTGTAGTCGCCGTCGGCGACGACCGCCCGCATGAAGGCGTCGGTCACGGCCACGGAGACGTTGAAGTTGCGCAGGCACTCGTCGTGCAGCTTGGCGTCGATGAACTCGAGGACGTCCGGGTGGTCCACCCGCAGGACGCCCATGTTGGCGCCGCGGCGCTTGCCGCCCTGGCGGATGACGTCGGTGACCGCGTCGAAGATATGCAGGAAGCTGACCGGGCCGGAGGCCGTGCCGCCGGTCGAGCGGACCAGGTCGCCGCGCGGCCGGAGCGGCGAGAAGTCGAAGCCGGTGCCGCCGCCGCTCTTGTGGATCTCGGCCGCGGCCTTGAGGGCGTCGAAGATGGCCGAGACCGAATCCTCGAGCGGGATGACGAAGCAGGCGGCCAGCTGGCCAAGCGAGGCGCCGGCGTTCATGAGCGTCGGGGTGTTGGGCAGGAACTCGGCGTTGACCATCATGGCGTAGAAGAGGTCTTCCCAGCGCTTGATGTCGCGCGGGCTGGCGCCGTACTTCTTCTCCGGCGCGGCGATGGTCCTGGCCACGCGGCGGAACAGCTGGATCGGCGTCTCGACGACCCGGCCGTACTGGTCGCGCAGCAGGTAGCGCGCTTCCAGCACCCGTTCGGCGTTCTCGGTGAGTTTCAAGGTGGGCTCGTTCGGCATAGATGGGCGGTTATTACAGGTTTATTTTACCACGGCCCGGCCGCC
>JBAIXY010000124.1:0-14579 GCA_037916205.1 Vicinamibacterales bacterium
AGACCAACGCCCTGGAGATCGGACGGCTGGCCCGCGACGGCGCCTCGAAGGTGCCGGGGCTGGATCGCGCCGCGCTTGAGCGCTGGCACGCCGCCGGCCTGAACACGATCGCCGTTTCGGCGGTCGACGTCCGGAGCGAGGCCAACGCCAGGGTCTACGCGCCCGACTACCCCGACCTGGAGACCACGGTCGGCCTCCTGCACGACATCGGCTTCACGGTCCGGCTCTGCATCATGATGCTCAAGGGCTGCGTCGATTCGCCGGCGCGCGTCGCCGAAGCGATCGCCGCGGCCCGCGGGCTCGGGATCGAGCAGCTGACCATCAGGCCGATCCGACGGCCGGACGCGCCGCAGGACAAGGTGGCCGCCGATTTTGTCCGGCGCTTCTGCCTGTCCAAGACGCAGGAGCAGGCCGTCGCCGACTTCGTCGCCAAACAGGGCACGCAGCTCCTGTCGCTCATGCACGGCGCGACCGTCTACGACGTCGACGGGCAGAACGTCTGCCTGTCCGACTGCCTGACGGTTAGCGCCGGCAACGACGACATCCGTTCGCTGATCTTCTACTCGGACGGACGCCTGGCCTACGACTGGCAGCACGCCGGCGCCGTCATCCTCGGCGGCCGCGGCCGCCGCTGACCGCAGCGCATCTCAAAGACCCGCCACCTCGGCGGGTCTTTTTTCTTTGCCGGCCGTCATTCGGCGCTCTCGGGCGGCCGCCCGGCCATTTGCGCCCTGACGAACTCGATGACCTCGGGCGACGGCTCGCCGGTCACGAAGTCGAACTTCGAATACGGTATCTGGATGATGAAGCCCTTGATGTCCCGTCCGGTCATCTCGCCGTACTCGGAGATCTTGTACTTGAACTTTTCGAACTCATGGGCCAGATAGCTGTTGAAGAACTTGACCTGCTCGCCTTCCTTGACCTCGACCCCGGGAAAGACGCCGGTCTCGGTCGGAATGAGCTGAGGTTCGCCTTCGTAGTGGCCCTTGATCTGCACGGCGCCGGCCTTTTCGGTCCAGAGGTCGATGGCATGGAAGGCGTCCTCTTTGGGATGCGAGAGCGACGGCTTGGTCCCGAGCGCTTCCATGATCTTGTATACGGCGACCTGGCTCAGCAGGCCGCGGCGGAAACGGTTGAATTCGCGGGTGTGGCCGCCGTCCGCCGACAGTTTCTCGGCCACCGCCCAGAAGTCCTTGAGGAAGGATTTGTCGCCGGAATTGGAGAGGATGAAATGACTGAATAGGAACTGGTCCTGGGTGCTTTCCTCGAGCATCTTGAGCCGGTCCTGCCGGGACGAACGCTCTTCGGCCAGTTTGGCGCGCCGCTCCAGGAACGGCACCATTTCGAAGAGCACGGCGACGCCTTCAAGCTGGTCGGGGTAGCGCTCCTCGTACTCCTTCTTCAGCGCCTCTATCCCCTGCTTATCGCCTCTCTGAAAGGCCGACATCATCGCCTCCTGGAACATCCGCGCCTCGGCCTGCTCCTTGGGCGGCGAGTATTTCCTGCGGATGACCTCGGCCCGGGCGACCTTGTCGGCCCAGGGGAAGCCGTACTTGTCCTGCCACCAGTTCTCGCGTTCACGCTGGAGCGCGGCCTCTTCCTCCGGCGTCAGGCCGGCGCCGTCAAGATATTTTTTGACCACCACCCGCGCCTCTTCGGGGAAAGCCGTCAGATCGGCGGCCATCTCGTCCCTGACGTGCTGTTTGACCGACTTCGGCGGCCGCTCGGGCGTCGGCTCGACGACCAGCGGCATTTCGCGATGCTCCATATGTTCTAATTCTATCACGACGCCGGAGTTCGGAACACGAAAAAGGCGCCCGCCGGGGGCGCCTTTCCTTATTTGGTCATTCGGTCAGGCTGAGACGATTGACCTGCTGCCAGTCGGTCTCGTTCAGGACCACGATCTTGTCTTCTCCGATGATATACAGGTAGTCGTTGATGTAGATGGCCCGCTTGGCCTGGATATCGCTCACCGCCCGCGCCAGGCTCAGGCCGCCGCCGGCGTAGGAGAAGACGTAGCCGCCCTTGCCGCCGGGCATGAAGAACACCTTGTGGCTGTCGTCGAGCAGGAAGGCGTGGTGCGTGTTCATCACGTCGGTCCAGTATTCATCGAGGGTATACTTGGCCTTCTCCGACGGGTTGGCCGGATCGGAGACGTCGAACAGCGACAGCTTGACCTTGTTATCCTCCTTGCCCACGCCCAGGATCAGGTTCGGCGCCAGCTGATGCAGGTAGGACGAGTAGCCGGGGATCTTCAGCTCGCCCCGGAGCTTCGGCGAGTTCGGGTCGGCCAGGTCGAGGACGTAGAAAGGATCCGTTTCCTTGAAGGTCACGACGAAGCCGCGGTCATTGATGAAACGCACCGAGTAGATCCGCTCGCCCTTGCCCAGGTCGAGCACCGATCCGGTCTGTTCGAGTCCGCCGTTCAGCACGTAGACGTCGTTGACGCTTTCGCCCGGGCCCACGCCGAACTGCCAGTTCCAGACCGCGCCCCGGCCGCCGACCGTGGTGGCCAGGCGCAGGTAGCCCTGGTATTCGTCCAGGGAGAACTGGTTGAGCAGCGACCCGGGGACGCTGCCGTTGGCCGCGACCGTCAGGTCCGAGGTGCTGACCTTGACGATGCCGGTGCGCTGCAGTTCGCGCATGTGCTTCTTGTAGAAGTCGGACATCCGGTTGGTGAACTCGTTCTCCAGCCTCAGCTGGTCGTCGCCGGAGAGCCCGGCCAGCCATTTCTGAATGACGTACTGCATCTCCGTCTGCTTGGCCGCCTGGCTGATGTCGTAGCCCGCGACCTTGACGAGCCGCGCCAGGGTGTCGGCCGGAACCAGGTCGCTGTTGGCCTGCAGGAAGCTGACGGTGAAGGCGAACACGTCGCCCGGATACTCATTGGACACGTAGAGCGCCTTCTCCGACATGTAGACCAGCGAATCCCAGGTGCCGACGAACGACACCGTGTTCTTGACGCTGCCGTCGGCCGGATCGATCACGACCACCGAATAGGTCACGTCGGACGGGACCGGCATGACCGGATGGTAGATGAGCGGACAGGCAATGCTGACCTCGGCCGAGGCCGACTTCAGCGGCATGATCGGACAGGGCCGGCCGGAATCGATGCCGGCGCGCAGGACGGCGTATATCCTGCCGTTCATCAGCCGCGCGGCGGTCAGGCCGTGGTTGTTCTCGTAGTCGTAGCTCCACTTCTTCTCGGGCTTGGCCGGATCCGAGACGTCGTAGCCGGTGATGCCGTCCGCGGCGAATACCGCCAGCATCTGGCCGGAAAGCAGCAGATCGCCGTTCTTGTCGAGCTGGCCGTCCAGTTTCATGTCGGCCGGCGGGAAAGCCTTGATCGTTTTGACGCCGTTGGCTGAGTATTCCGGAGGCCGCGGCGGCATGATCTTGGAGGAGACGCCGTCCGTGGACGGCGCGACCGGCATCATCAACTCGCGCATCGGATAGTAGTACCTCTGCTCCGGCGAGAAATAGATCTCCTTGCCGTCGGTCTTGACGATGTCCGGTTCATCGATGCCGGCCACCTGGACGTTGGTCTCCGAATAACGCTCGGGTGCCGAGGCTCCGGTCGAGGGCGCCGGGGCCGCGGTCGGAGCGGCCAGGCCGAGGTCCATCTGGGGGACGGCAGTGCTCTCGTTCATCATCAGGGTGCGCATCATCGGAGCGCCGAAACCGTATCCGTAGGAAGCGGCCGCCTCGTTGGCATCGGACAACCAGGACTTGAAATCGTCCTCCGAGGAGAATTTGACCACGGCGGGCGCGGCGCCGGGCTGGGCCGCCTGCGGCTGCTGGCCGCTTGGCCGGCTGACCGGCCGGCCGCTCCAGGTCTGTTCGAACGGCCCCGCGGTCAGGATGTTGCGCCAGATGGCCACGCCCATCCCGAGCGAAACGATCGCCGCGGCCAGGCACAGGATGACCGCCTGCCAGGTCGGAACTTTGTTCATTAAGGCCGGTTTCTTTTTCGGCGCGGGGTCCGCCATATGAGATGTCCGATTAATTGTTCCATCATAATAATATCACGGATGGGCGGCCCTGGTGTAACGCAAAATAAAAAAAGGGCGGTTTTCGCCCTTGTTTTCCGCTTGCGGCCACGGGTCCGGCTATGGCTTGGACCGCAGCTGCTCGGCGTAGTCTTCGGCGGTCTTGCGGATGACCCCGAGCATGGCCTCCTCGGTCCACATCGGCCTGGTGTGGCGGCCTTGGCCCGCGATGAGGGCCAGCTCGCGGCGGTCGCGGCTAAGCCGGAACGGGATGCCCAGCCTGAGCATCTCCAGCCGCAGGCGCTCGGCCGTTTCGCTGCCGTCGTGCTCAAGCTCGAGCACCGGGTTCCACTTTGACCAGCCGGTGCAGGGTTCCCGGCCGTCCGGCTTGAGGCCGAGCTCTTCGGCCAGGCGAACGGCGTTCTCGTGCGAAGCGCCGCGGATCTCGAACAGGCAGACGCCGCCGGCGTTATGGTTGGCCGAAAGCCTGATCGTCTGCGTCTTGGGGTCGAAGGTCAGCCAGTAATGCGACTTGACCAGGAAATCGCGAAGGCTCCGGCCGTCGATGACGGCATTGCCGATGACCAGTTTGCCGAGATATTTGTCGGCCATGACTGTCTCCTTTTGGCTTGGCTGCGCGTGAAAGAACCGCGGAAACGTTAGCCCGGCGCGGCCGGCGTGTCAATCGGTTGATAGAAAAAGCCGGCCCGCTGGGGCCGGCTGTACGTCAAGTCGTTCTCACTTCCCTTTCCGGCGCTTGGCCGGGGCCTGACGGGGCTTGGCCGTCGCCGGCTCCGGTTCGAGCTTTTCGAGCCGCAGCCATTCCGGCGACTGCACTACCGGCAGTTGGAGCGCGCGTTCGCGGTCGAGGTCGAGCGAGCCGAGATGCACGGATTCGGGCGTCTGGACCCACTTGAAGATCGAGCGGACGAACAGCTTGGTGAACTTGTCCACCCACTCGACGAGCGATCCGGGCTCGTAGCGCGGTTCCATCCGCCTGAGGTCCTCGTCGCTGAACATCGTCCGGAGGACCTGGTGGACCTCGGCCGGTTCCATCTTCTCGCCGGCGAACAGGGCGAAGCAGGCGTCGAGGACCGGGAAGGGCATCAGGTCCTTCTCGTCCTCCTGGCCGGCGGCCAGTTCGGCCGAGGCCTTGGTGGCCAGGACGTCCTTGACGCCCTGCCAGCCGTACTCCTCGGCGACAAAGCGCAGCAGCTCGATGATCACGGTCTTCGGCAGGTTGGCGATGAGCGAGTAGGCGCCCATCATGTCGCCGCCGATGGTCGTGTAGCCGACCGCCTTCTCGGACATGTTGCTCGTCTGAAGCCAGAAGGCACCGGAACTGTTGGCCCAGTTCCACATCCGCGAACCGCGGACGCGGGCCTGGATGTTCTGGAGCGTGGTCGGGGTGAGCGTCTCGCCGTCGTCGAGCATGGCCTGCGCGGCTTCCCGCTCCCGGTCGAAGGCTTCTTCGATCGGCAGCTCCTTGAGGCTGACGCCGAGTTCGTCGCAGAGGCGCCGGGATATGCCCTTGGTCGTCTCCGTATTGAACCGCGTCGGCATGGAGTGGCAGCGGACGAAGCTCCGGACCGCGGCCCGCCGTTCCTTGTCCGGCAGGCCGGCGAAGCGGCGTTCGGCGAAGAGCTTGGCCACGACGAGCGTCAGGACCGAGTCCTTGCCGCCCGACAGGGCGATGCCGATCGGACCCTGCCGTCCGGTCTTCACCAGATAGTCGAGGCCCATGATCATCGCTTCGAGCAGGTCCTGGAAATATTCGCGGCGCGCGTCGCCGGCCGGCCTCGCTTCGGGGATGAAGAAGCTGTGGTTGGACGGGACCGGATAGGCCCAGCCGGGCTCGTTCGCCCGGGGGCCGTCGGCGCACTCGACCGGCCGTACCGTCCGCTCGAGCTTGATGAACTCCTCGGCATCGGTGCGCCAGGTGGTGTTCTCGTGCCGCAGCCGGGTGGTCCGGTCGAGGTCGACCGTCTGGACCGAAAGGCCCTCGCGCCAGCGCGGCGCATCGAGCATCAGCCGGCCGTTCTGGTTGACCAGCCCGCCGCCGTCGAAGACCAGTGAGTCGTTGCCGCCGACCTGGTTGACGTAGACCACGGTCGCCTGGTTGTCTCCGGCCCGGGTCGAGACCATCTCGCGGCGCGTGCAGGTGACGCCGGAGCGCCAGGGCGACGCCGAGAGGTTGACCACGAGCTCGGCTCCGCTGTAGCAGCGCCGGCGCATCGGGCCGTCGGGCGACCAGATGTCCTCGCAGATCTCGACCGCCATCGTCCCGAAGGGAAAGCGGAAGATCAGGTCGCCGAAAGGCGTGCCGTCCCTGAGAGCGGTGACCCGTCCGGGCAGGCCGCGCGAGAACGTGCGGTTCTCGTAGAAGACGCCGTAGGTGGGCAGCTTCTCCTTGGGGACGACCCCGAGGATACGGCCGGCGCAGACGACGGCTGCCGCGTTGTAGACGTGTCCGGTCTCTTCGACGGTCAGACCGACCGTGAAGACGGTCGGAAAGGCCAGTTCGGCCGTCGCGGCCCGGAAGCGTTCGAGCGCTTTCCACTGGTCGTCGACGAAACTGCGCCACTGGACCAGGTCCTCGGCCGGATAGCCGCCGATGACCTGCTCCTGGAAGCAGCCGACCGCGCATTTCTGCTCGGACATCCGCCGGGCGTATTCGATGGCCCTGTCCGTGTTCGAGGCGAAGGCCCCCACGGTGGTGTTGATGTTGGCCAGTCCGATCTTGATGAGACGCATATTGTGCCTCCTGGGAAGGAGATTTAAGGAGCGGATCCTCCCTTGAACCGCCGACCTGGTCGGCGGCTCGAGAAAAGAGTGGTGGCGCGGACGCCACCACAAGTTTCAGTAGACGCAATCGCGGTCCGAACCGCCGGCGTAGCCGAAGATGCGCACGTAGCGCTCGACCTCTTCGGCCGGCCCCATGGCTTTGGCCAGGGTGTCGGAGAGCTTCACCGTCGGATGGCCGCAGGACCTGGTCACCTTGACCACGAGCGACAACGGCGCGAAGCCGAGGTCGTTGGTCAGGTTGGTGCCCCAGCCGAAGGCCAGACCGATCCGTCCGGCGAAACGCTGGTGGAGAGCGATGATCGCTTTCTCGTCCAGCCCGTCGCTGAAGACGATGACCTTGCCCTTCGGGTCGATGAAGCGGTCGCGGTAGAAGCCGATGGTCCGCTCGCCGAAAGCGACCGGGTCGCCGGAATCCTGCCGTAGTCCTCGCCAGCCCTCAGCCTGGTCACGGGTGAAGTCCCGGAAGAAGAAGTCCGATCCGTAGGTGTCGGTCAGGGCGATGGAGAGCGGCCCGCCGTACATCTCCCACCAGTCCCGGATGACCCGGTTGTGCGAGCGGCGGATGTCGTCATCGTCGCGGTGGTAGATGCCGGAGTAGACCATGTACAGCTCGTGGGCGAAGGTGCCGATCGGCTTGAGGCCGAACTTCCGGGCCAGCCGGACATTGGAGGTGCCGAGGAGCTGGTCCGGGCAGATCTCGAGCACGGTCCGGATCGCCTCCTCCTGCCAGTCGCGGCTGAAGCGGCGTCGGGTGCCGAACTCGATGATCCTGGCCAGCGGCGCTTCGTCCCTGAGGAGCCTGAGCTTGCGCTCGAGGCGCAGCTTCCCTTCGGCCCGGACGGCGTGGCGGTCCGCGCCGCTCTGTCCGATCACGGCGCGGTAGTACAGCTCGTTGACGATCGAGAGGATCAGCGTCTCCCACCAGATGGCCTCCAGCCAGCGGCCGGTGACCTCGATGCGGAACTGTCCGTCCTCGACCGCGAGCTCGTACGGCGGCAGCTTCAAGCCCTCGAGTCTTTCGAGGAAGCCGGGTTCGAACATCCCCTGCTTGCGCAGCCAGTCCAGTTCGGCCTGGGCGAAGCGCAGAGTCCGGACGTGGTCCAGTTCGCGGCGCAGGTCGGCTTCGCTGACGATATCGGCCAGTCGGACCTTCTTGGTCCGGTTCTTGAAGGCGTAAGTGACCCTGGCGGCCGGGTGCTTGCTCCAGACCAGCTGGGCCATGGTCAGCTTGTAGAAGTCAAGGTCCAGCAGTGATCGGATGATGGCCATGCGGCCCTCCTTTCGGGTGATCGCGTCTGTTTTAAAGAGCTTGGCCGCCGCGTTACCGCGGCGAGGAAGCGCCGGCGCGTCCGCCGGAGCTTCTCCGCCGCCGTCAGTTGAACGGCTGGAATTGGGCGTATGAAAGCTTCGCCGCCAGGTCCTTGCTCGGACAGAAAGCCACCTCGACCGCGGCCGCGCGGCTGATCCTGGCGCTCAGCGAAACGACCGTCCCTTTCTCGCGGCCGTCGACGAAGGCTCTGATCGGCCGCTTTTGCGGATCGAGCGCGCGGAATTCGACGCCGGACTCCGGCTGAAGGTAGGCCGACTTCCAGCCGGCCGGTTCGGTCACATTGGAGCCGACCAGCAGGTAGCCGCGGGCGTCCATCGGCAGCGGCGTCGCGCCCATGGCCCGGGCGTAAGCGGTCGAGCCGGCGGGCGTGGCCACCAGGACGCCGTCGGCTACCAGCCGCGGGATGCGCATCTCGCCGTTGACCAGAACCTGGATCCAGGCGGCCTGTCCGCTGGCCCGTTCGACCCAGGCGTCGTTCACGGCGTGCGAACCGGACCGGACGCCGCGGGTGTCGGTCGTTTCGGCGTAGATCAGCGGGAGCTGGGACAGATGGGTCTCGCCGGACAGGAAGCCGGCCGGATCATCGATCTCGTTCAGCAGGTGGCCGCGGTGGCCGACGTTGATGCCGTAGAACGGCAGCCGGGACCGCCAGTGCTTGCCGATGGCCCGCATCATCGTCCCGTCGCCGCCGATGACGGCGATGCAGTTGGGGTCGGTTTCGGAGGCGATGGCTGCAAAACTCTCGGCCAAACGGACGGCCGCGGGATTTTTTTCGTCGTAGACCAGCAGCGGCCGGGGCCGTTCGATCCTGATCGCCGCGGAACGCGCCGGCGGCAGGCCCCGGTAAAGATTGTAGCGATCGATGTAGTCGGCGACCCTGGCGTCGACCAGGCCGGCGACGCTTTCGCGCCGGTAGATCTTCTCGCGGATCTCGGTGCTGGCGCCGCTTCGCGCCTGCTCGATCAGCAGGTGGTTGGGCGGCAGGTCGGAAGGCCCTATTTCGTGCCCTCTCCGGGCGACGACGGCGAAACGCAGGTCGTTCCAGACATCGGGTCCTCTTTCCCAAGCTGTCTGGATCTGCGAAGCGCCGGCGGAGCCGCCGGTGACCAGATCAGTGCCGACGACATGCCAGAGTTCGCCCCGGTGCCGCAATTTATCTTCGAGCCGGTGCAGGCGGGTAAAGGAATTCTCTTCGAGATCGAAAAGCTCGACCCGCACCTTGGGCAGGCCGCGGAAGGCCAGGTCGGCCATGACCGCGCGGTGGTGCGGCTCGACGCCGCCGACCGTCAGCTTGTCCGGCCGCGGGCCGCAGGGCACGACAATGACCTCGTCGAAAAGCCGGCTGAGCTCTTCGGCGATGGACCGGTGATGGCTGGCCGGCGGATTGAAACTGCCGCCGAAGACCGCGATCTTTTTGGACATAGTCTGTTTTCCCGCCCCGACCGGCGGTCAGGGAGGAAAAAAGGACCGGAAGGGCGGCGTGCTAGACGCCGACCCTTCCGAAAAGCAGAGCAGGCCTACGGCCGACCGACAGCGACCAGGTCCTCCGAACGGACGATCCGGACGCCGGCGGCCTGGAGGTCCAGGCGCATCTTGTCGACCGTGCCCGGCAGGTCGACGGACCGGGTGGCGTCCTCGACGATGAAGACCTCGAGGCCTCCTTTGGCCGCATCGAGCGCCGTCCAGCCGACGCAGAAGTCGAAGGCCAGTCCGGTCAGGAAGACCCGCCTGACGCCGTCGTCGGCCAGCAGCTGTCCCAGACCGGTCGGCCGGCCGAGATTGTCGCTGAGGCCGCTGTAGGAATCGCACTTGGGGTCCGAGCCTTTGACCAGGACGATGCGGCAGGGAACGCCGTCGACATCGGGGTGGAGGCGCGCTTCGGCCGTGCCGATCAGGCCGTGGTCCGGCCAGAGCATCTGGTAGCCGACCCGGCCGAGATAGCTTTTCAGCTCGTCCAGCGTGAAACGGGCGTGCCGCGCGATCTTGTGGCCGTCGGCGGTCCATCGCCCGACCTCTCCGAGGTCCAGCTTCGTGCCCGGCGGCAGGCCGGAGTACGAACTGGCCAGAGAAATAGGGCCCCTGGGGTGCTTGTCCACCGTGAAATACCGGCGTCCCGCGGGGAACAGCAGCGTGACGCGCTGCACGACCGGGCTGATCTGGTGGCCGCCGGCGACGGGCAGACCGCCGCCGGGCATGAACGTGGGCTGAACGTCAACATTGACGACGGCGTCGGTCGCCGGGTCGATCAGGATGGCGAGGTCAGGCATGTTCCTGCTCCTTGTTGGTGTGGAAAGAACTGGCCGCGTTGCGCGCGGACCGGGACCGCCGCTCCTGCGGCGTCCCCGCTCCGGGAACAACTTTCGGCGGATCAGCGCTCAAGATTAGTGCCGCCGCCGGCAACAGTCAACCGGCCCGCCCCGGTCAGATGGCCGTATCCGTGCGGCGGCTGCGGAAACGGTAGAGAGCCGCCGGACGGTGCGCGCCGCCGGCCTTTTTGCCCAACGTTTTGACCAGACCGAGTCCGAGCAGCTTCTTGCGGAAATTGCGCTTATCCAGCTTCCGTCCGAGTATCGCCTCGTACACCCTTTGCAGGTCGGCCAGGGTGAAAGCCGGCGGCAGCACGCTCCAGGCGATGTTGCTGCGGCTCAGCTCGGCGCGCAGCCTGTCCAGCGCCGCTCCGGCCACGGCCTTATGGTCGTAGGCCAGTTCGGGAAGGCGGCTGACCGGCCACCAACGGACATCGGCGTACTTGTCCGTGGTCGTCAGTTCCAGGCCGGCGGCCGGTATCAGCGCGAAGTAGGCCAGGCTGACCACCCGTCCGAGCGGGTCGCGTTCAAGGTCGTCGAAAGCGGCCAGCTGCTTCAGATAGCAGCGGTTCATGCCCGTCTGTTCCGAGAGAATGCGGCAGACGGCGGTCTCCGAGGACTCGTCGTCGGCCAAAAGGCCGCCGGGAAAGGCCCAGCGGCCGGTGAAAGGCCTTTTTTTCATCTGGATCAGGAGCGCCTGAAGCTGGCCGTCGAGCACGGTGAAGATGGCCGCGTCGGCGGCGACCTTGATGCTCTGGCGGGAGGGGTGACGGCGCATATCCTTTAGTTAGTGTCATCTATACACAAAGTAGGACGGGCGCGGAGTTCTGTCAAGCGAAGGGAAAACAAAGGCCGTCCGGAAAGCGGACGGCGGAGCGGCTAGCGGACGGCGTGCTGCCGGGCCAGCTCGATGGTCAGGCAACGGATCTCGCCGCAGAGGCGCGGGACGGCGGCGTGTTCGGGCGGCGCGAGCGAGACCAGGCGGTCAAAGACCTTGAAGTACTTGCGGCGCGTCTCGCGGATCTGCTTGGCCCGGAAATCGGCGTCGATCTCCGGCCGGTCGAGCGAGCGCAGGTTGTCGAGCCGGTCGCAGGCCTTGACCAGCAGGGGCCGCCAGCCGCCGAGCATCAGCCGGCCGACGTAGCCGGATCTGGGCTTCTTCGACAGCAGCCGGACGATGCCGGCGACCTCCGGGCCGAAGCAGTGTTCGATCAGTTCGGGGGTCAGGTCGCGGGTGTCCTCGAGCGCGTCGTGGCAGAGACAGCAAACTATCAGGTCGGGATCGATGAGTCCCACTTCGTCGATGAGGATCAGGGCGGCGCCGCGCAGATGCTCGAAGTAGCGCAGCGGCTCGCCGTCGGGCCCCAGCTCCTTGCGGTTCTGCCAGCGGTGGCAGTACTTGGCCAGGTAATACGCCAGCTCGATCTTGCGGAGCGCGGAAGGCGGCAGGAACGGCCTGAGCCTCCCGAAGAAAGCCTTACGGTCCTCCAGCGCCAGATCTCTGCGGGTCATGGCATCCTCCGTGTTGCCGTCAAAAGAACGTTGCGGGCATCTTACACCGCGGGGCTGCGGGCGCAAGCGGCGATCGAGCGGAGCCGGCGATCAGCACGCGGCCGCTTCGGCGCCTTCAACTGGACAAAGCCCGGCGCTGTGTTAACTTCAATTCAAGTTCCTTGACCTGAGAGGAGGCCATGATGAGCCCGAAGGTCCTGATGACGCTCGCTTGTCTCGCTTTGGCCGGCTGCGCCGCCCACCGTCAGGCCGCGCCGCCTCCGGAGCCCAATCCCCTGCCGGCCAAGCTGCCGGCGCCGCCGCAGCTCGCTCTGACGCTGCCCGCCGGCTGGCAGCTCGTCCCGCAGCAGCCGGGAACCGTCCTCGACGGGGTCGTTTACCTCGTCATCAACCCGGCGGAGAAGGTCACCCTGGTCGTCGGCCTGTATCCCTCGGCCGAGCGCACGCCTCCCGACGGCGCCGCCACGCTGGCCGCGCGTTTCCGCGCCGGCGGCGGGCTGACCTCGGAGATCGACGCGGCGCCGGACGGGAGCCGCGCCAGCTTCACCTGCACCGGACTGGGACCCGACGGCAGCGTCGCCAAGAAGGGCAAGGTGCTCGTCCGCGTCCTGCCCGAAACGCCGGCGCTGTCGATCCTGGCCATCGGCTTCTGGCCGCCGGACGCCGATGCCCGGATGCTGGCCGCTTTCGACGCCATCGTCGGGAGTGCCCGGATGCCCTGACCGCTTCCTGTTCCTCGCTTCAAGACCTCGCGTGCGCGGGGTCTTTTTTATCCGGGAACGAAATAAAAAAGGACCGGAACGACCGGTCCTTGTCAGCGAGCGTCGGGCAGCGCAGCGCGGCCCGGCAGCAGTACGATTGCCAGCGCGCCGGCGACGGCCGCGGCCGCCGCCACTGCCAGGTTGACGAACGGCGGCAGGAACAGGCAGATGCCGACCAGCGCCAGCGTCTGGAAGCAGGTCAGAGGCATGGCCCGGCGGGCGAAGGCGACCATCTCCTGGTCTTCGCCTTGCTCGACAACGGTCAGTCCGCCGATCACCGAAATCGCGTTGGACGCGGCGCAGATGCCGGCCAGGCCGAACACGGCCAGGGTCGCGGTCCATTGAGCCCAGCTGATCCGCTCGGCGAACATTCCGGCCAGCCATTTCACGGCCGCCGACGACAGGCAGCAGCCGGTCAGTTCGGCCGCCAGAACGATGAGCAGCAGCTTCAGGGGGTTCGGCCTGGTGTCGCGGGTCGGGCTTTCGCGCATGCCAGCCTCCTTTAAAGTGCGATGCTCGCACCTTATCCGAAGCCCCGCCGCGCGACAAGCCCGCCCGCCGGACGGCCCGGCCGTTGCCCTTTCGGGCGTCCGGCACTAAAATACCGTTCGTATGCTGGAACAGCTCACCAACGCCATCGTCGGCAATATCGCCTCGTTCGGCTATCTGTCGGTCGTGGTGCTGATGGGGATCGAATCCGCCAATATTCCCGTGCCCAGCGAGATCGTCCTGCCTTTCGCCGGCTTCCTGGTCGCCCAGGGCAAACTGAACTTTCACGGCGCGGCCCTGGCCGGGGCTTTCGGCTGCCTCTGGGGCTCGCTCCTGTCCTATTGGATCGGCCGACGCTACGGCCGGCCTTTCCTGCTGAAGCACGGCCGGCGTTTTCTGATCGGCCCCAAACAGATCGCCCAGGGCGACAGGATGTTCGCGTCCTACGGCAACGCCGCCTCGTTCGTTTCGCGCCTCCTGCCGGTGGTCCGGACCTTCATCTCGCTGATCGCCGGCATCTGGCGGGTCAGCCCTCTGCCTTTCGCCGCGCTGACCTTCGTCGGTTCGCTGCTCTGGTCCTATCTGCTGGTCTACGTCGGCTACGTGCTCGGCGACCACTGGGAAACGCTCGGCCCGCTGTGGCACAAGTTCGACGCGGTCATTGTCATCGGCGGCGTGATCGTCGTGTCCGCCTACGTCTGGCACCATTGGCGCAGCACGGCGCCGACGGCGGCCACGGCGGAAGCCGTGCAGGCTTCGGACAAGGACGGCGGAGATGGCGAAGATCGCGAGGCAAAATGATCGGACCCGCCCGCGCGGCGGGTTTTTTAGTTTCTGGCGGGCCAGATGAGGTATAATATGGATATATGGCTGACGCTCGTCAGAAGATCCCGCGCAACGTCATCATCGTCGCCTTCGTGGCCCTGGCGTCCGGCTTCGGCCAGGACCTGGTGGCTTCGGTCCTGCCGGGCTACCTGGTCCTGATGGGCCTGGCCCGGGCCGAGATCGGACTCATCGACGGCCTGCTCCAGGGCATGACCAATCTCTTCCGGCTGGTGTCCGGCATCTTTTCCGACCGTTTTCGCAACCGCAAGAGTTTCATCTTCCTGGGTTACCTGTTGTCCTCGGTCTCGCGGCCGCTCGTCGCCCTGACCTCGACCGTCTGGCCGGTGGCCGGACTCCGTGCCGTCGATGGCATCGGAAAAGGAATGAAGGACGCGCCGCGAGACGCCCTGATCGCCGACTCGGTCAGAGGGCAAGACAGCGGCCGGCTGTTCGGTTTTCACCGCCTGATCGACACTACGGGTTCGGTCCTGGGCCCGCTCGTCGCCGCCGGCCTGCTCATCCTGATCGGCACCTCCGCTGGCACCTACCGGCTGATCTTCGC
>JBAIXY010000125.1:0-2678 GCA_037916205.1 Vicinamibacterales bacterium
ACCCTGGATTGGCTCATCGACATGCTGACGCCGAACTATGTCCGAAAACAGCGCTATTGAGGAGATCAAGGCCAAACTGGACATCGTCCAGGTGGTTTCGGATTACCTCCAGCTGCGAAAAGCCGGCATCAATTTCAAGGCGCCCTGCCCGTTCCACCACGAGACCGAGCCGTCGTTCTTCGTTTCGCCGGAGCGCCAGACCTGGCACTGCTTCGGCTGCGGCGAGGGAGGCGACATCTTCTCTTTCGTCATGCGGATGGAAGGCCTGGAGTTCCCCGAGGCCCTGCGTCAGCTGGCCAAAAAGGCCGGCGTCACCCTGAAGCACGAGGACGCCGGGGCCGACCGCGAACGCCGCCGGCTGATGGATGCCAATCGCCTGGCCGCGCTCTATTTCCACGAAGTACTGATGCGCTCCTCGCAGGCCGAACGCGCCCGCGCCTACGTCCAGCGGCGGGCGCTCAAGGAAGAAACGCTCGAGGACTTCATGCTCGGCTACTCGCCGGACACCTGGGACTCTCTCCTGAACTTCCTGCGCAAGAAAGAATTCCGCGACGACGAGATCTTCCGCGCCGGCCTGGTCTCCAAGAACGACCGGGGCGGTTATTTCGACCGGTTCCGCGGCCGGCTGATGTTCCCGATCCGCGACCGCCAGGGCAACTACGTCGCCTTCACCAGCCGGATCATGCCCGGGCCGGACGGCAAGGACCCGCCCAAGGAGGCCAAGTACGTGAACACCGGGCAGACGGCCATCTACAACAAGAGCGCCATCCTGTTCGCCCTGGACAAGGCCAAGCAGGACATCCGCCGCCAGGGCGTGGCCGTGATCGTCGAGGGCAACATGGACGCCATCTCCTCGCACCAGGCCGGAGTGAAGAACGTCGTGGCCAGTTCGGGCACGGCCTTCACCGCCGAGCAGCTGGCCCTGCTCAGGAAGCTCACCGACAAGCTGGTCCTGTCCTTCGACATGGACGCGGCCGGAGAGCTGGCCGCCCGCCGCAGCATCGACGCGGCCGTGGCCGCCGGCTTCGAAGTGCGCGTACTGCGCCTGCCCAAGGACGCCGGCAAGGACCCGGACGACTGCATCCGCAAGGACCCGGCCATCTGGATCAAGGCCATCCAGGACGCTGTTCCCTACATGGACTGGTACATCGCCCTGGCCAGGGCGCGTCTCAAGCCGAACGATGCCTATGCCAAGCGCAAGGCCGCCGATGAGCTCCTGGGTGAGCTGGCCAAGATGCCCAACGCGGTCGAACGGTCGCACTGGCTCAAACAGCTCTCCGAGATGTTCCAGACGCCGGAGAGCACGCTCCTGGACGAACTGAACAAAAAGATGCGTCAGGCGTCACCCGTCGCGGGCAAGGCCGCGGCGCTGGTCCAGCCGGCCGTGACGGCGGTCCCGGTCCAGCCCCAGAAGCGCGACCGCGAGCGCGTCGTCTCCGAATACGTCCTGGGCATGGCCTTCAACTGGCCGGATCAGGCCCAGACGGTCATCGACGGCGTCAAACCCGAATATCTCGCCGGTGACCTGTCCGCGCTTTACACGGCTTACATAGTCGCCTATAATGAGCAGCGTTCAGGCGGCCCTAATATTGGCCCCAAGGAGTCACATCCCGCCTCGTACGGTGATCCCAAAACCGCGGAAAACATCGCCATACTTTCACTCCTGGCAGAAAAGGAGTTCGGCGAGCTTCCGGAACAAGAGCGCGAGGAGGCCCTGGCCAAATTGATCGGAGAATTAAAAAAACTCCACATCAGCCGCCGTCAACGCGAACTCACCGCCGCCATGGCCCAGGCCGAGCGCACCGGTGATTCCGCGCAGATCGAAGAGATCCAAAAGCAGCTTAATGACCTCATTTTGTAGCTGCTGCGAGGCAGACGTAAGTCAGTGAAGCGAAAGCCAGCCGGCCGGCCGCCGGCGGGCGTCGTGTTGTCCGTATATGCCCAAGAAACCAGTCGCCAAGAAGCCGTCGAAGGCCAAAGCGGTCAAGAAACCGGCCGCCAAGAAGGCTCCGAAGAAGGTTGCCAAGCCGGCCAAGAAGGCCGCCGGCAAGGCCGCGGGCAAGAAGGCCCTGAAGAAAGGGGGCAAGCCGGCCAAGGTCGTCCGGGTCAAGGCGCCAGTGCCCGCCGAGGCGCAGATAGAGGCCCTGCTGGCCAAAGGCCAGTCGCGCGGTTTCATCACCGAGACCGAGATCCTGCAAGCCTTCCCCGACATCGAGGAGTACGTGCCGCTGTTCGAGTCCTTCCTCGACAAAGTGGACGCCATCGGCCTCAAGATCATCGAGATGAAGGAGGGGATCCTCGGCCGCAAGGAGGAGCGCGAGACCCTGCTCAACCAGATCCGTTCGACCAAGGAGAAGAAGCGTTTCGACCTGACCGACATCTCGGCCGATTCCATCCAGATGTACCTGCGCGAGATCGGCAAGATCCCGCTGCTCACCGCCGAGGAGGAAGTCGCGCTGGCCAAGCGCAAGGAGCGCAACGACAAGGAGGCCGAGAAGCGGCTGATCGAGGCCAACCTCCGCCTGGTCGTGTCCATCGCCAAGAAGTTCGTCGGCAAGTCACTGTCGCTCCTCGACCTGATCCAGGAGGGCAACATCGGCCTGTTCCGCGCGGTCAAGAAGTTCGAGTACCGCAAGGGCTACAAGTTCTCGACCTACGCCACCTGGTGGATCCGCCAG
>JBAIXY010000126.1:0-2154 GCA_037916205.1 Vicinamibacterales bacterium
CAGAACCTCTACTACGCCGCCAGGCAATTCGACGGCCGCCGCGTGGACTACGCCGCGCTGCTCGACGCCGCCGTGCGCGGCCGCCAGCTGGCCAAGGCCGTGGCCTACGTGGTCGAAGCCACCGGCAACGAGGGTCCGTTCTTCGCCCTCCTGAACCACCTGGGCATCGAGACCCGGGTCAAGCAGCTCCAGCGCTTCGCCGACGGCAACATGAAAGGCAACTGGGACGTCGGCCTGGCGGTGGACGCGATCCGCTACAGCATCAGCGAGAGGCTCGACATCGTGTCGCTGGTCTCCGGCGACGGCGATTTCGTCGAGCTGGTCGAGTACCTCAAGGGACGCGGCCAGCGCGTCGAGGTCCTGGCTTTCCGCAAGGCCACCTCGGGCGCCCTGATCGAGGCCGCCGACTCCTACCTCGACCTCGGCGGCGGCCACGGACGCTTCCTGCTCCGTAGCCGGCCGGCGCTCCCGAACGGCCCTCCCAGGCCGAAATAAACGAAAAGTTCCGCTCCTACCAGGCTCTGTCGCTCGGCGGGGCCTTTTCATTTCCGGCGGCCGCGCCCCTTGCCAGGACCGGCCGGCGCTGATAACATCCCGATATTAACGAATACGGCGCCTTGGTCCGCGGCGGAGGAGCCCGGACTCGGACGACCGATAACCGGGCCAAGCGGCCGCGCGCCGCCGAAGCCGGAAGATATGCTCGATAAGAAACAGAAGGAGAAGATAATCGAGAAGTTCAAGACCCACGAGTCGGACACGGGTTCGCCGCAGGTCCAGGTGGCCATCCTGACCGCCGAGATCAAGGACCTGACCCAGCACCTCTTGGGCCATAAGAAGGACTTCTCTTCCCGCAAGGGCCTGCTGCGCAAGGTCAGCGAGCGCCGGCGCCTGCTCAAGTACCTGCAGCGCGAGGACGCCAAGGCGCACGCCGAACTCATGGAAAAGCTCAAACTCTAGCCGAAAATGAACGCCGGGCCGAACCCCGGCGTTTCTGGTATACTATAGGCGTATGATCAAACACGAACATCAACGGGTAGGCGTGTTCATCGACGTGCAGAACATGTACTACTCGGCCAAGAATCTTTATAACTGCAAAGTTGATTTCGGGCAGATACTGGAGACGGCGGTCGCCGGACGCCAGCTGATCCGGGCCATCGCCTACGTGGTCGAGGCCACGGGCGAAGAGAAGCCGTTCTTCGAGGCCCTGCATCAGCGGGGGCTCGAGACCAAGATGCGCGAGGTCACGGTCTTCGCCAGCGGCGCCAAGAAAGCCGACTGGGACGTGGGCATGGCCGTGGACGCCATCCGCATCGGCGAGATCCTGGACGTCGTCGTCCTGGTCACGGGCGACGGCGACTTCGTCGACCTGGTCGACTACCTGCGCCACCACGGCCGGCAGGTCGAGGCCATTTCCTTCAAAGAGACCACTTCGGCCAAGCTCCTGGCCGCGGTCGATGACTATATCAACCTGTCCGACGATAAGGACCGCTACCTGATCAAGCAGGCCGGGCATCGCCGGCCGGTCGGCAGCCGCGGACAGCAGGGCGGACGGCGCCATTCCGAACGGCCGCACAGCGACGATCTGACGCTGGACTGAGGTCAACCAAGCCAAAAGATACCGGACAAACGGGCGATGCCAGGGGTGTCGCCCGTTTTTTGGCCCCGCAGCCAGCCGACATCTTGCGAGAACGCGCAAAAAGTGATTAAATTCACGCGAATTAATAAGAGCTTTAATAACCTGACCGGTCGAGCGCGAAATGTCGCCCGAAGACACATAGACCGATGCGGTTTCCCTACGCGGAGACACAGTGGTCTAGAGCTTTCGGACGAGAGGGAGCGCCGACCAGATATTTATGGAAGTCAAGCGCTTCCAGACCGAGTGGGGCGGCAAGACCCTGAGCGTCGAGACGGGCAAGCTGGCCCAGCAGGCCAACGGCTCGTGCCTGGTCACCTACGGCGGCACCGCCGTCCTGGCGACGGCCGTCCTCGAAAAACACGCGCGGGAGAACATCGATTTCTTCCCGCTGTCCGTCGAGTACGAAGAGAAACTGTACGCGGCGGGCAAGATCAAGAGCTCGCGCTTCATCAAGCGCGAGGGCCGGCCGACCGACGAGGCCGTCATGACCGGCCGGATGATCGACCGCGCCCTGCGGC
>JBAIXY010000127.1:0-3520 GCA_037916205.1 Vicinamibacterales bacterium
GTCGTGAGCCCCATCCCGGTGGCGTACTCCAGGCCCAGGTCGACGGCCGCCGAGGCCGGCAGGGCAAGAAGCAAAGAGCCGAGACAGGCGGCTGCCGCGGCGTATACGACCTCTCGCGGTTTGGAGAAAAGTTTGACGCGCATAACAGTAGGGTCAGGACACAAGGCCGGGCGGACGCGGCCGCCGAACGACCGTCCGTCTAGACGCTCAGGTCTAGACGGCAAGAAAAGCTGGCCGAAGTCGCCGGCGCAGCCGTAACCCTGGCTGGGATAGAAGCAGGTCTGCTTATCCGTCATCCAGCCATTTAGGGCTAAAACGAGCGGCTTAATTATAACACAAAAAAAGGCAAGTGAGGGTTTATGCTCACTTGCCTTTTAAATCGCAGTATCTAGCCAATATTTGGTGACCATTCACGCCTTTTGCGGCCCGGCCGGAGATACCCGCGATCTACTTGGAATTGGGGTCCTTCGGATTCGTATGAGAGATATACACCTCGTAGCCGTCGCTCTCGCCGTCACCGTCGGTATCCATCTTCTTGGGGTCGGTCCCCAGTGTTTCCTCCTCGCTGTCCGGCAGCCCGTCATGATCAGTATCGACGACGTCCTTCGGAGCGGGATTGAAGATGGTCGTCTGTTGTCCGCCCTTGACCGTCAATGTCTTGACCATTATATCCATCAGCACCGGGAAACCCAGCCCGATCTTCTCCTCGGGGACCAGGAGCCTGGAGGTTCCGGCCTTGAAGTGATCGCTGAACGATACGTTCTTAAAATCCATGGCGGTCGTCTGGGAAGGCTGGATGCCCGGCGCGGCCTTGGCTGCCGGAGCGCCCGACGCCGAGGCGGGCGGACGCGCCGTCTTGAAGGTCATGTCCTGCCCGATCGTCTCCTGGCCATACTGATCTTTCGCCCTGACCACGAAGTGATATTCGGTGGCGGGCTCCAGACCGATGAGGATGACCTGGTGAGAGGACACCCCGGCGGCGCCGGTCTTGGTCTGTCCATAACTGACGGTCTTGCCGTAGTCCACGGAGCCGCTGCTCGCGACGTCGGTCGACCAACTGACGGTCGCGGAAACGGTCTGGATGTTCGAGACGTTGACATTGCTGATCTGCGGCGGAGCGGGCAGCGGAGCGGAAGTGAAAACGGCATCAGCCGAGGCGGCAGTATTGCCTGAGCTATCGCGCGAGACCACCCGGTAATGATAAACGGTGTTATAGCTCAGGCCCGTCAAGGCGACGCTGTGGCTGGTCACCAGGCCTGCGGCACCGGCGCTACTGCCGTAAGAAGCCGACGTTCCGAAGTCGACCTGGCTGGTCGATGATTCGTTGGTGGTCCAAGTAACGGTCGCGAGCCCCGGCGTCGTGCTGACGGCGCTGACCGACGAAATGGCCGGCGGCGTAGAATCGACCACGGCGTACCAGCAGCTGAACTTATAGAAATAGCTGTACCAGAAGCAGGGGTAATAGTAACCGGAATAGTAATACGTGGCCGCGAGGGCCGGAGCCGCCATGAGCAGCATCGAGGCGATGGCGGCGACTAAAAGGTTTTTTCTGGCCATACGTACCATAAATATCTTGGTTTACGTATTAAAGCACGACTGATCCTTTATTTATTATACCACGGACGCCCTCCTGTCGGTGACAGATCCGCTCCAACGAAAGATGCTCCGGCTCGGCGGCAGGAGCACCTTCGCGGTCATCACATTCCCGGAACGAGCGGGTTTCGCCCTTGGCGAACCTCCACACCGTCATCAACCCCGTCGCCGTCCGTGTCCGCTTTGGTCGGGTCGGTCTTGTAAACGTTGACCTCGTCCCAGTCCAGCAGTCCGTCCAGATCCGTGTCCGAACTGCGGGGGTTGGTGCCCAGTCTGGCCTCCTCTTCATCCGACAGCCCGTCGGCATCGGCATCGCCCGGGCTGGATGGCCGCCCGGCCAACACCTCCTCGTCGGTCAGCGGTTCGAAAGGCGCGTTGACGCTGGGCGCCGAAACCGCCGGTGAGGACAGCGCCGGCGATGACACGGGAGCCTGGCCGCGGCCGCGTGTCAGCGCGATCGCCGCCGCCACGCCGACCACCAGGACGAGCGCAGCGCCTGCGACGATGATGATCTGCTTTCTGTCCATATTCCAATGGCTTAGGTCACCAGACCGGGGCAGTGTTCACGATCGAGTTCTTCTCGTCGACCGACAGGTTGCCTGATCCGTCTATGTTCAGATCGAAGACGTACCAGAACTTGCCTCCGTTGCTCAGCGGCTGCCAGGAGTAGATCGCTGCCGGCGTGCTGAGCATGACGCGCGTCTCGCCGTCGCGGACGAAAGGATTGTCGGTGCAGGTGCAATTGGTCTGGCAGCTGTCGCCCTGGCAGGAATAGTTATTGATGAAGTAGATGTACTTGGCGGGCTTGGTGATGTTGCCGCCGCTGACATTGCCCCAGTCCCAGATCGTGGTCTCCGGCGCCGTGGAGAAGCTGCCGCAGCCCTGCGAACCGTCCTCGTGGAAGCAGGACAGGTAGGCGTAGGGCGATACGCTCAGGTCGGTATTGCCCTGCGAGCTCCAGTAGACGCGTCTGTTGGGGACGGCCGGCACCTTCAGGTGAGCATCGAGGAATCCGGGCAGCGCGCCGTTCCAGGTAAAGGCCACCATGGCCTGGCCCGGCTTGACCTTCGGCATCATGTAGAAGGTCGGCGTTTCGGCGACGCCGGGTCCGGGCAGGTCGCGGTTCGCCGGCCAATAGCCCTGCGACCGGTCTTCCAAAGGATGATTTCCGGCGAATCCCGGAACGTCCAGATCCTTGCCGGGCGCGTCCTTGGTCACGGTTATCTTGAACTTGCAGTAAGCCGGGGCATTGGGGTCGGCGGAGAAATCCGTCAGATTGAAGGAGTAGTAGTTGGGCGTCCAGTTATCGGCCATGGTCACCGGCGTGAGCGTCGGATCGTTGACCCCGCAGGTCGGGTCGGACTCGCCGCAGGCTGCGGTGTCGGAACCCAGCGTCGTGCAGACCTTGGTCTGATCCGTAGCGCATACCGACTTGACGATGGAAACGACCGCGCTGGCGACCGGGAAGCTGACGAAGAGGGCGTCGCGCACCTCGCCCTTGATCAGCCTGGTCGCCTGGCCGGGCTTGGCCTGGGCGGTCCAGTTGTCATCGACCACGCCGTTGCAATCATTGTCCTTGCCGTCGCAATACTCGGGGGCGGCAGGGACGCTGAAGGTGTCGACCGGATTGCCTTTGTCGTCCAGAATGGTTATCGGGCCGTATGCCGGATGGATCAAGGGGTCGAGCGGCGCGCAATCGAGCACGTTAGGCACGCCGTCATCATCGGCGTCCGGATCGCAGCTGTCGAGCAGGACGGTCGGATGGGTCTCGCCGTAGCGGTCCGTCCAAGTGGGCGGAGACATCTTGTCCTGGTCGGTGTTGTCGCCCTGGTTGTAGCAGGGGCGGGCGTCCTGGTCCTCGCAGGCCCGCTTGCAGTCCTTGGCGTTGCAGAGGGCCAGGCCGGTCTGGCGGCCGTAGACCTGCTCG
>JBAIXY010000128.1:0-9351 GCA_037916205.1 Vicinamibacterales bacterium
GCCAACATGATCGTCGGCCAGCGCCTGGTCCGGAAGATCTGCCCCGGCTGCGTCCGCTCGTTCAAGCTGCCGACCCACATGGTCGAGCAGCTGCGCGAGCAGGTCGACCTGGACACCATCTGGAAGACGCTGCAGCGCGAGGAGGTCGTCACCAAGGACCAGAAGATC
This sequence comes from Vicinamibacterales bacterium, assembly GCA_037916205.1. Lineage (GTDB taxonomy): Bacteria > Patescibacteriota > Patescibacteriia > SG8-24 > SG8-24 > JBAIWZ01. The sequence goes on from JBAIXY010000128.1 coordinate 169, forward strand.
GAGGATACGACCTTTTGGCGGGGCTCCGGCTGCGTTCAGTGCGGACATGAGGGCTACAAGGGCCGGGTCGGCATCTACGAAGTGCTCGAGGTCAGCCCGGAGGTCTCCCGCCTGATCAACGAGAAATCGGACTCCGACGCCATCAAGAAGCAGGCCATCAAGGAAGGCATGGTCACCATGATCGAGGACGGCTTCATCAAGGCCGTCAAGGCGGTCACGACCATCGAAGAGATCCTGCGCGTAACCAAGGACTGATGCCTACCTTCGTCGAAAAAATCGACGCCTGGCTGCTGAAGAACTCTTCGGTGCCGCTGGCCCAGAAGATCTTCTTCACCGAGAACCTCCGGGTGATGATCCGGGCCGGCTTGTCGCTGTCCGAGGCGCTGAACACCCTGGCCCTGCAGGCGGACTCGAAGTTCTTCCGCAGGATCATCATGATGATCAAGGACGACGTCGAGTCGGGCAAGCAGATGTACATCGGCCTGTCCCGGTTCCCCAAGGTCTTCCCCACCGTCTTCGTCAGCATGGTGCAGATCGGCGAGGTCTCCGGCACGCTCGACGAGTCGCTCCGGGAGCTGACCGACCAGATGAAGAAGGACCACAAGCTGCGCTCGAAGGTCAAAGGGGCCATGACCTACCCGGTGGTCATTCTTGTCGCCATGCTCGGCATCACCGGCGGCCTCCTGGCCTTCGTCCTGCCGAAGATGCTGGACATCTTCAAGGAGATGGGCAACGTCAAACTGCCGCTGGCCACCCGCATTCTCATCGCCGTCAGCGACTTCACCCAGGCCCACGGAGTGATCGTGATCGTGGGCTTCGTGACCCTGGTCGCCGCCTTCATCGTCTTCGGCCGGACCAGGCTCGGCCGCAGCATTTTCCACACCATGATCATCCGCGGCCCGATCATCGGCCCGATCGCCCGCCAGGTGAACCTGGCCCACTTCTCCCGCACCCTGTCCGGACTGCTCAAGACCGACATCCCGGTCGTCCAGGCGCTGTCCGTCACCTCCCAGGTGCTCGGCAACGTCCATTACCATGACGCCGTGCTCGAGGCCGCGGAGTACATCAAGAAAGGCGAGACCATTTCGCGCAGCCTATCCGTCCACCCCAGGCTGTTCCCGCCGCTGGTCATCCAGATGGTCCTGGTCGGCGAGCGTTCGGGCAACGTCGATTCGCTCCTGGCCGACATCGCCGAATTCTACGAGGAACAGGTCGACAACGTGCTGAACAACCTGTCCTCGATCATCGAACCGATCCTCATCCTGCTCCTCGGCGGCATGGTCGCCGGCATCGCGCTCGCCGTGATGATGCCGATGTACTCCCTGACCCAGGCCATTTCCGAGCAATGAGGACGCCGAGAAAACACCTATGACGGAACCGCGCGCCGCCGGCGCCGACAACTTAAGGCACGGGCGCCTGAAGCTGCGGAAACTGGAAGTTCCCGCTTCTTTGCATCTGCCGGCCGCCCCGCCGGCCGGCCTGGGCTTTACCCTGGCCGAGACCCTGGTCACGGTCGGACTGGTCGCGGTGCTCCTGGCGATCTACACCACCCTGCTCTCCGGCACCATCTTCCTCCGCCGGTCGCAGTACAACACCCAGGCGGCCGAGTATATCCAGGAGGAACTCGACGCCCTGCACGCCATACCCTTTGCCGATCTGACCAACCGTTCGAACGGCCGTTTCCTGGCCGTGCCCTACCAGCGCGGCGGCTGGTACGTGAACAGCGTCGCCGACGGCCAGGGCAAGCGGCTCCAGATGGACAGCACTCCGGTGGCCCTCGTCGAGGAGACCGGCCTGGCGCTGCTGCCCGGCAATTACCGGCAGAACTTCACTTTCGGCGCCAAGATCAAGGTTGACGCCGCCTCGCCCGCCGGCTGGGGCGCCGGCATCGCTTTCCGCTACCGCGACGCGGGCAACCACTATCGCTTCCGCTTCTCGTCCGGCGGCATCGCGCTGGACAAGGTCGTCCAGGGCACGCGGACGACCATCTGGTCGCAGAGCACCACTTTCAATACCGGCAGCTGGTACACGCTGGAGGTCGTCGCCCAGGACAACGTCCTGACCCTCAAGAAGGACGGCGCGACGCTGGCCACGGTCAACGACCAGACCTTCCTGATGGGCGACCTGGCGATCATCTCGGTCGGCGGCGCCAAGATGTCCGCTGACAACGTTTCGGTGACCGAGAACGCCGTGACCACGTCCTGGGACTTCGAGTCCCAGGCGCTCAACTCTTTCCCCGTCGACTGGAAGCGCCTGAGCTGGAACGACCTGCCCGGCGGCGGCGGCAGCCTGACCATCGACAGCTACCTGGGCGAAGCGACCATGAAGCAGGCGACGGTGAACATCACTTGGCAGGACGCCGGACGGACGCGCTCGGCCTCCGGCACCACGGTGATCTATTGATATGAGCGGCTGCTGCACCGAAAAACACGGGCCGGTCAGGACCCGGCGCCCGGCCGGCGTCAGTCTGATGGAGACGATGGTGGTGGTCGCCGTCATGGCCATGCTGCTCCTGATCATCACCCAGATCTTCGCGCTCAACTACCGCATCCTGGAGCAGCAGGCGGCCCGCGCCGACAACGAGACCGGCGCCATCATAACCGCCCGGACGATCTCCCAGGCCGCCCGCGGCGCCATCGCCGTCGTCGCCTCCTACACCATCGGCGGCACTCTCTACACCAGCTCGTCGACCACGCTGGTGGTCAAGATGCCGGCGCTGAGTTCCAGCGGCACGGTCATCGTCAACGCTTACGACTACATGGCTTTCTTCCGCGATCCGCTGAAGCCGGCCTACATCAAGGTGGCCACCGAGGCCGACGCCGGCAGCATCCGCCGGTCGGGCAGCCGCCTGATGACCAATTACAACCAGACGCTGATCTTCCGGTACGACAATCCGGACATCACCAAGGCCAACCGCGTTTCGATGTACCTGGTCAACTCCCAGGTCAAGCGCGGCCAGACCTACACCACCCGCGCCTGGACCGCGATCTTCCTGAGAAATTTCCAATAGAACGGACCACGCCTTTCACCGGCGGGCGGCGCAAACGCCGCGGCGCCGGCCAACATTATGCTTCGACAACGCCACATGCGACCTGAGGCATCAGCCGGCTTCTCCCTGCTCTCGGCCTCGCTGCTCATCGCGCTCCTGCTGTCTTTCGGCCTGGTGCTTATCTCCTACATCAGCTCCACCCGCAGCGCCGGACGCACCTTGGAAACGGCGATCACCGGCACCCAGCTGGCCGACGCCGGCATCCAGAAGGCGATCTTCTGCCTTAACGCCACGAGCGGCACCACCTGCGGCGGCACCTACGGCATCAACTACGTCGGCGAGACCAACGTGAACATCGGCACCGGCCGGTTCACCACCACGGTCACCGGCGCCGGCACCGACCGGCATATCCGCTCGACCGGCACGGTGCCGGGCGGCCGGACCAAGGTCATCGAGACCGACGTGACCACGATCCCGCCGACCGACAACGCCACTTTCAGCTACGCCATGCAGGCCGGGGACGGCGGCGCGCACCTGGAGAACAACGCCCAGATCTTCGGCACGCTGTACGCCGGCGGCAACGTGGACTGCCAGTCACTGCAGTCCAAGGTCGACGGCGACCTCTACATCGCCAAATCCGGCGGCTCGATCCAGATGTGCACGGTCAACTATGACGCCCACGCCGACAACATCCTCAATTCGCACGTGGTGCGCAATGCCTTTTATTCGGCCTCTATCACCGGCACCACGGTCGACGGAGCGACCTTCCCCGGCAGCGCGACGCCCACCGCGGAGAGCCTCCCGTCCGTCGACCTGAACTTCTGGCATGAGTCGGCCGAGGCCGGCGGCATCTACTACGGCAACTACAACGCGGCCGACAACAGCCACCTGGGACCGCTCAAGATCACCGGCGACCTGACCCTGGGCAACAACATCGACGTGATCCTCGATGGCCCCGTCTGGGTCCTGGGCAACGTGCTCCTGGAGAACAACTCCAGCCTCTCCCTGGCGACGTCCTGGGGCGCCTACAGCACGGCCATCTTGTCCGACGATCCGGCCGACATGGTCAACCACGGCAAGATCACCGTGATCAACGGCGCGGCCATCAACGGCAGCGGCAACCCCAAGAGCCACATCCTGCTGATCAGCACCAATTCTTCGATGTCCGATGTCGCGCCGGCGCTGTCGGTGTCCCAGAACGCCAGCGGCGCCGTCTTCCTGGCGACCAACGGCGTGATGCGCCTGCAAAGCAACGCCGGGGCCAAATCCCTGGCCGCCAAGCGGCTGTTCGTCGACCAGAACGCGGTGATCACTTACGTGGAAAGCGAACTCGCCGACATGAACTTCTCGAACAGCCCCGGCGGCATCTGGCGGCTGAAGGAAGGTTCGTGGTTCGAGGCCAGGTAAGGTGTTCCATCTAAGCGGTTAATCAGGTAAAATTAGCCTGTTGCCGGGAGCCGCGCGCCCCGGCCTAAAACAGTGGATCCGGCCTTATGGCGCTCTTCAATCCCCTGTCCCAAGCTTTCGGCCTGGACATCGGGGACCGCACCTTCAAGGTTGCGCAGTTCAGCAAGCATCCGCACTCGAAAAGGACCTACCGGTTGAAAGCCTGGGGCAGCGTTAGCGTACCCGAAGGCGTCATGGAGCGCGGCGAGGTACTGAACATGAGCCGGGCCATCGAACACCTGAAAGCGCTGATCTCCTCGACCCAGGGCAAACTGCGCGGCCGCGCGGTCGTGGCCTGCCTGCCCGAGGCGAAGTCGTTCGTCAAGATCATCGAAGCCGAAAAGGGCGCGAGCCGCGAGGAACTGCATCGCGTCGTCGTCAAGGAGATCGGCCAGAGCATACCGCTGCCGATCAGCGACATCTACTACGACTGGCAGATCCTGCCGGAACGGCCGGCGGAGGCGCCCAAGCCGGAACCGGCCGCCAAACCCGCTGAGGAAGCGGGGGCGCCGGCCGAGGCCGCGCCGCCCGCCGAAGGCGCTTCCGCCGAAGGCCAGCCCGCGCCGGAAACGCCGGCCGAGGCCGCGCCGCCCGCCGAAGAGCCGGAGCCGCAGCCCAAACGCGATGTCACGCGCATCCTGCTGGCCGCCGCGCCCAAGAACCTGATCGACAGCTACTGCCAGATGCTCGAGGCCGCCGGACTCGCGCCGATCGCTTTCGAGATCGAAGGCGTGGCCATCGCCCGCGCCATCGTCCCCAACGACGAACTGATCAGCGAGGCCATCGGCATCCTGGACATCGGCGCCACCCGCTCCAGCCTGATCGTCTTCGACGAGGACGTCCTGCAGATGTCGATCAGCATCCCGCTCTCGGGCAACGAACTGACCAAGATCATCAGCGAGAAGCTGAACATCAACGTCGAGGACGCCGAACTCCTGAAGATCGAGTGCGGCCTCGACGCGCACCGCTGCGAGGACCGGATGTGGAAGATCCTGCTGCCGCTGATCGACGACATGAGCTCGAAGATCCGCAACGCCCTGCGTTTCTACAAGATCGGCTTTCCCATGGGCAAGAAGATCGAGCGGCTCTACCTCTGCGGCGGCGGCGCCCACTTCCGCGACATCGACACCGTGCTGTCGCGCAAGCTGACCATCAAGGTCCGGCGGGGCGATTCTCTCTGCAATGTCCACGCCGTGCCCCGACCCTTCCCGCGCGAGAACGCTTTGACCTACGCCACGGCCATCGGGCTGGGGCTCCGGGCCGCCGACGAGAGCGACCGCTTCCAGAGCTCGTTCCGCGTCTGAACTATGCGCATCACCCTGAATCTGCTGCCGCCGGAAAAGAAAAGGGCCCTGCAGTCCGGCCTGGTGATGGCCTATGCCCAGACCATCGTTTTCATACTCTTCCTGGTGACGATCTTCATCTCGGGCACGCTCATGTCCGTGCGGCTGCTGCTAAACAACGACTACGAGCAGCTCCAGAAACAGGCCGCCACGGCCAGCTCGAGCGAGACCACCGACATCGTCACCAGCATCAAGCAGATCAACGCCTACCTGAAGGATATCGACGCCACCCAGCGCGGTTTCATCGCCTGGTCAAAAGTGCTGGAGGACATCACTCCGCTCATCCCGGCGGATGTCCTGCTCGACCGGATCAGCGTTTCCGATGACAACCGGGTCGTGCTCTCCGGCATGGCCCAGACGCGCGACGGCGCCCTGACGCTGCTCAAGCGCCTGAAAGAGGCCCCCTATCTGACCAACGTGGTCAGTCCGCTGTCCAACATCCTGCAGAAGCAGAACGTCGAATTCGACTTCGAAATGGTCTACTCGGCTCCGGCGGCGCAGTAATATGAAGGTCAACAAGCGCATCACCATCACCATCTCGCTCCTGGGCGGCATCACGCTGGCCCTGGTGGGGGCCGTCTGCATACCGACGATCCTGTCGATCCGCCAGCTGCAAACGAACATCGGCGACGAGAACTACAAGATCGAGGAGCGCTACGCCATGCGGCGCCTGACCCGCAACTCCCTGGGCCAGCTGGAAGAGATCAAACGCCGCATCGAACCGCTGCGGGAGGTCGGCATCCAGGAGGGCCAGGAGCTGGCCTTCGTCAACGCCATGGAGAACGCCGCCTCCTCCTCCAACATCGACCAGAAGCTCTCGCTGGAGACGGTCAATCAGAGGGACATCTCCCCCTGGGAAAAGGAGGTGCCGCTGAAGATCACGGCCACCGGCGACTACCGCGACCTGATCGTCTATCTTCGCCGCGTCGAAAAACTCCCTTATTATATCGTGGTCAAGAACCTCTCAATCTCGGTGCCCAAGAACCGCACGGGCCTGCCGGTCGGCACCGTACAGGCCGACATCAACAGCGTGATCAATTGGTATTCGGACGAGCAGCCGGTGTTCAAGAAACTGAACATCGCGCCGTCTCCCGACGACCAGGAATAACGTTATGGCCGCGCAGTCCAAGCTGAGAAAACCAGAACTGAGCCTCAAGCGCCTGACCGGCGTCATCACTGCCGCCGTGTTCCTCCTCTGTCTGGGCGTCGTCGGAGCCACGGCCTGGTTCATCTACGACTCGCTGAACGCCGTCGGCACCACCGGCGGCCAGGGCAACGAACTCCGCTTCCGCGTCGACACGATCGACACGTCGCTCCTGGAGACCATCGAAAAAAGGATCAGCGACAAGACCCAGCAGCCTGAACCGGCTGCCGCGCAGCTGCACAACCCGTTCGAGCCATCTCCGGCACCGTCGCCGGCCGCGCCTCCGGCTCCGCCCGCGCCCGCGGCACCGGCCGCCGAAACGCCCGCAGCGCCGGGATCCCCGCCGGCCGCGCCCCCGCCGGCTCCCTAGCCGCCGACCCGTGACAAAAACAGAACGGCCCCCTCAGGGGCCGTTTTTTGCGCATTGCAGGTCCGCCGGCCTAGGCCGCCAGGCGCAGCAGTTCGGCGGCCAGGCGATCGATCTCTTCGCCCGTCGTGAAGCGGCCGAAGGATATCCTGATCCCGCCGCGCCGGGACGCCTGATCGCCGTACACGGCCCTGAGGACGCCGCTGGCCTTCCGGCTGCCGGCCTCGCAGGCCGAGCCGGTGGAGACCGCCAGTCCGGCGGCATCCAGCCTGAGCGCCAGGTCCTCGCCGCCGCGGTTCCGGAACTGAAGAAAGACCGTCCCCGGAGCGGCGCTGCCCGGCGAACCGAGGATCGCCGCGCCGGCCGAAGCGATGCCGTCAAGCAGACGGCGGCGCAGGACGGCCAGCCGGCCGACCTCGGTTTCACGGTCCCGGACCACCAGGTCGGCCGCGGCCCCGAAGCCGGCGATGCCGCCGACGTTCTCGGTGCCCGAACGCATTCCCCTCTCCTGCCCGCCGCCGCGGAGCAGCGGCTCGATTTCGGCGCCGCGCCGGAGATAGAGCGCGCCGATCCCTTTCGGTCCGCAGATCTTGTGCGCCGATACCGACAAGGCATCGATGCCGAGCCGTCCCGGCTCCAATTTCAGCCAGCCCGCGGCCTGCACGGCGTCGCAGACGAAATGCAGCGGCGGCTCGCCGACGCGGCGCGACGACCTGGCCGCGGCGACGGCCCGACCGATCTCCTCTATCGGCTGGACGGCGCCCAGCACGTTATTGACCCACATGACGCAGACGACGACCGTGTCGGGCGTGATCAGTCTGGCGACGTCGGCGGCGCTGACCCGCCCCTCCCTGTCGATCGGCAGCGTATCGACGACGGCGCCGGACCTTTCGGCCAGAAAGCGGACCGTCTCGGCGACGGACGGATGTTCTATCGGCGAGGCCAGCATCCGGAGCCGACGGCCCGGATTGGCCCTGGCGGCCGCGTCGTACGATCCCTTCAGCGCGGCGTTATTGCTCTCGGTGGCGCCCGAAGTGAAGACGATCTCCGCCGGATCGGCCGACAGCAGCCGGGCCACCGAATCACGGGCCCGGTCGATCACCTCGCGGGCCGCGCGGCCCGGACCGTGGACGGCCGAAGGATTGCCGATCAGGGCGGACGCCTCGGCCTGGGCGGCGGCGACACGCGGATCGAGCGGCGCCGACGCGGCGTAGTCGAAGTAAGCCGTCGCGGCCATAGGCTAGTCGGCGGAAACGACGCGCTTGACGCCCGGCACCTTGGATACCAGGTACCGTTCGACCGTGTCCCGCAGCGTGGCGGCGGCCATCGGACAGCCGTGGCAGGCCCCGGACAGTCGGACCTTGACCGTGCCGCGGGCGAACGACACCAGTTCGATGTCGCCGCCGTGGGCCGACAAGGCGATCTTCAGCTTGCCCACGGCCTCGGTCAGCTTGTTCTTAGCTTTACTGGGGGTCTTTTTAGGCATAATAAGCTCCTGCATGATAATATGCGGCGGCCGCGGGGTCAACTGGACAGGCACGGCCGCCCGGGCCGGCGGCGGCCGGCAGGCAAAACCTTGACAGCCGAGCCAGGCGGCCTTATAATCGCAATACTCACGTTTAATACGGCTAGTTATGGCTCATAAGAAAGCCGGTGGTTCCACATCATTAGGTCGGGATTCCATCTCCAAGCGCCTGGGCGTCAAACTCTTCGAGGGCCAGCCGGCCAAGGTCGGTTCGATCCTCATCCGCCAGCGGGGCAGCAAGGTCCGCGCGGGCAAGAACGTGTCCCGGGGCGGCGACGACACCCTGTTCGCCACGGCGCCGGGCATCGTCCACTTCACCAGGAAGAAGGTCCGCAAGTTCGACAACAAACTGACCGCGGCCAACTTCGT
>JBAIXY010000129.1:0-7190 GCA_037916205.1 Vicinamibacterales bacterium
CCGTCGCGACCGGCCTCACCGGCTCATCGAACGGCGGCTTGGCGGGCGGTCCGGCTGGCGCCTCGCCTCGCTTCCAGAGATCCAGCTTGATGGGCTTGCTCATCATCGTCACGATCTCCGAAGCCGCATCGAAGACCCGCCTGACCACGTCCGTCGCGCCCGGCCCGATGCCCGCGCCTTCGGGCAGAAGATCCAGGCCCGGAGCGGGACGCAGGCCGGCGGCCCTCAGGGCCAGACCGGCTGCCGTCGCATAAAGGATCGGATGTTTTTTCAGGTCGTCGGCCTTGGCGTCGGCATCGATGACCAGCGTTTTCAAAGGTTCGCCGCGGGCGACCGTCACGCCGTTGAAATTGGAGGCGACGTAGTCGACCACGCCGGGGATGAGGCTCGTGCCGCCGGCCAGGATGATCTTGCGAACCGTCCTGCCCGAGGTCCGTTCGTAATAACGCAGCGTCCGGCCGACCTCGTCAATGATCTCGCCCATCGGTTTCTGAAGGATCAGGAAGACCCGGCCGCTTTCGGCCCCGGGATCGAAGCCCGCCTTGCGCTTCAGCTTCTCGGCCTGGGCCAGCGGCAGGTTCAGCTTGACCTCGATGGCCGAGGTCAGGGCGTCGCCGGCGACGCTGACGCTGGAGCTGAAGACGGCGCGGCCGCCTTCGACGACGGCCAGCAAGGTGGTCTTGGCGCCGATATCGGCGATGAGCGCCGGCTCGGTCTCCTCCGGGCCGACGAGCGAACGGGCTATCGACGCGGCCTCGCTGTCGAACAGGAGCGGCCTGAGTCCGACCCGGCGCAGCAGTTCGACGTAGGAAGCGGCCACGGCCTTTTCGACGGCGACGTAGAAGACCGACTGCTGCCCGGCCTGGGCCGACGGGCGGACGGAAACGTTCGAGACCGCGTCATCGACGGCTGCCGGAAAAATGTCGGCGGCACCGATGGCCGCCGCCTGGGCGGCCTGCGCGGGCGTGAGCGAAGCCGGAAGCGAGAATGTCTTGGAAAAGACCTGATCCTCGGGCAGGGCCAGAGCGACGGCCATCTTCGGCCGTTTCGGGCCGAAAGCCTCGTCCAGCAGCCGCGACAGTTCGGCGGCCAGCCGGACCGGATCCTGGATGACGCCGCGCCGGACCAGGCCGGCGGGCAGTTCGGTCCTCAAGGCCCTGGAAACCACGGCCGCACCCCTTTTATCCAGGAGCGCCACCATTTCGATCGAGTAGTCCGAGATGTCCAACCCGAGGGCTAGGGGCTTCATAAACCGCCGGGAGCGCTTCATTTAGGCCTGAAAAAGCGGTCCGACCCGTTTCCTGTCCTTATAATAGCACATACTGGCCGGCCCAAAAAAGCTGAGCCTGGCCGAAAAATCAGGGGTTGTCCTCCTGCAGCCTGTCCAAATGCCAGGCTCGGGCGGTGAGCCCCGGACTTTGCCTCAAGGAAACGACCGCCGTGAGACCCTTGGAATATCCGCCGGACGACGACGTGGCGTGGACCGTGCGGAAAGCGCCGGAGCCCGACACCGTGACCGCGCAGCTATCGGCGCCGAACGGCAGGACCGCGGCCGTGAAGGAGGCGTTCAGCTTGAGACGCTGTAGGGCCTCGTCCAGGCAGGCCTCGGCCTGCGCGCGGGCGGCCTGGCCCCGGTCGGCGCTGCCGGAGATGAAGATCTGGGTCTGGCCGATGATGGCCGCCGAGAGCCCGAGGGTCAGTATCAGCGCGCCGAGGACGACCACGGTCAAGAGGCCGATGACGCCGGACTGGCGTGCGTCGGCTGCTTTGGAGAGGTTGTGGGCGGCAAAATTCACAGGAGCGGGTCAGTTGGAAAAACCCTCGGCCTGTCTGACGGCGGCCGTGGTCTCCAGCACGTACTGGGCGCTGAAGATATCGTTGTTCGAGGCGTACCGGGCGCGGAGATGGAAACGGACCACTCTGGCGAAGGCCGAAGGCGACAGGTCGTCGATCGTGAACTCGGCGACCTGGACCGACGGCGCGGTGAGCGGCTGCGCCGGGCCGAGGCCCTGCTGCACGAAAAGCTGCCCGCCGGAAACCGTGAAGACCGTCGGGTTGGTGGCCGGGTCGTCGGTGGCCAGCGACAGCCGGCCCGGATCGGCGCCGAAGACGGAGTCGGCGACATTGATGCCTGCGGATTCCCTGGTCTCGGCGGCCAGGCGGTCGACGGCGAAACGGGCGTTGCGTTCCGTCTCGCTCGAGGCCCTGGCCCGGGCGTCGGCGGACAGGAACGCGAAGGTCAGCGACGTCGCCGCGGTCAGCACCACGCCGATCACGAGCAGATAGACGAGCGCTTCCAGGAGGGTGAAGCCCGCTCCCGGATGCCCGGCCGGCCGCCCTGCCGACGGATTGTGGGAACGGGGTTTCATTGCCGGTAGGTCAAGGTGATGTCGTTGAGGTCGGGCGTCTGCATGTCGTCGCTGGTGTTCAGGCTGGCGCGATACTGAAGATAGCGGGCCGGCGGCGAGGCGACGGGCGCCCCGTCGGCGGCGGAATATTCGGCCGTCCACGCCGACCAGGTGCCGTCGGGCGCCGGCGTATTGCCGCTCCGGGTGGCCACGGTGACCGCGGTGCCGGCCGGCAGGGAGACGTTCCAGAACATCGTGTCGAAGACCGAGGCGGCCCCGGTGTCCAGCACGGTCGAAACGAAAGTGCCGTAGGTCATGTACGGTGCGGGATCCTTGAGCAGCGAGCCGTTCTGTCCGCAGATCCAGCCGTCGGTCGGGGCCTGGACGGTGATGCCGAAGAGGTTGCGGCTGGTCGGCGAAGCGAACGAGGTCCAGTTGGTGCCGTCGTATCTGAGGATCAGGCCGAAATCGCCGGCGGCCCAGGCTTCGGTGGCCGAACGCGATTCGACCGCGCTGAGCCGGGCCATGGTCGGCGAGACCGCGGTCGACCAGTTCGAACCGTTCCATTTGAGGATCACGCCGCCGTCGCCCACGGCCCAGCCCAGGTCGGCAGCGATGAAATGCACGGCGTTGAGCCGGCTCGCCGTCGGCGAGGCTACGGCCGACCAGACGGTCCCGTCCCACATGAAGATGACGCCGCCGTCGCCCACGGCCGCGCCCAGGCTCGACGAATATAGATGGACGCCGCGCAGCGCGTTGCCGGTGAGCGAACCGTAGACCGTCCAGGCTGTGCCATCCCAGACGGCCACCGTGCCGGCCGAGCCGACGGCCGCGCCGTAGGTGGGCGACAGCATCGAGACGGCATACATGTCCTGGGCGGTCGGACTGGCCAGCAGGCTCCAGACGCCGGTCGATAGGCGGATGAAGGTGCCGGAATCGCCGACCGCAAAGGCCTCGGTTGCCGAAAGGACGTCGATCCCGTTCAGGCTCCGGTTGGTCGGCGAGGCGGCTGGCTGCCAACTGGCGCCGTCGTAGCGGATGATCGTGCCCGAACGGCCGACCGCCCAGACGTCGTTCGCGGCCGAGCCGTCGACGTCGTAGAGGTTCTGTCCGGTGGCTGCGCCGTTGATCAGGCGCACCTGCTGCAGGATGGCCGTGTTATAGGTGACCGAGGTCGAAAAGATGACCTGGTACTGGAGATACTGGTTGTCCGGAGAGGCGATCGTCGAGCCGCCTTTGTCGGTCAGCGGCGCGCTCCAGGCCGACCACGACGGGTCGACCGCCGGCGTCGATCCGGTCCTGGTGGCGACCTGCAAGCCCGTGCCCATAGGCTCGAGCGAATCCCAGCTGATCGTGTTCCATTTGATGCCCGCGGTGCCGCCATCAACGACCGGACTCTGCCAATAGGCCGTGGCCGGAAAGACCGCGGTGTAATGATAGATCGCGCCGCCTTCGCCCACGGCCCAACCCTCGGTCGGCGAGGTCATGTGAACGCCCTGAACGACCGGGTTGGAAGTGGTGGACAGGATGTAACCCGACCAGGTCGTGCCATCCCAGTGAAGGAAGGTCGCTTGGACTCCGACGGCCCAGCAGTCGTCCGAGGCCGTGCACCAGATATCCCGCAGCTCGTTCGGCGTCGAACTGGCCACCGGGGACCAGGCCGTGCCGTTCCAGTGGATGATGCGGCCGCCGGCGCCGACCGCCCAGCCGTCGGCGGACGAGACCATGAAGACGCCGTTCAGCGAGTTCGACGGGCCCGAAACGGCCACCGACCAGGCCGCGCCGTTCCAGCGCAGGGCGGCCCCGTTGGAGCCGACCGCCCAGCCGTCGGAATCGGAGATCATGGAGACGGCGTTGATGTCCTGGATGGTCGGCGAGGCCTGACTGGACCAGGCGCCGCCGGAGTAGCGGACGAACGTGCCGTGGGCGCCGACGGCGTAGGCCGACGCCGCGGAAACGACGTCGATGCCGTTTAGTTGCCTGGTGGTCGGCGAGGTCTGGGCCGCCCAGCTCGTCCCGTTCCAGTAGATGATCCGGCCCCCGGCGCCGACCGCCCAGACGCGGCTGGCGTCGGCGAGATCGACGTCCAACAGGCTGTCGGTGGTCGGTGATGAACCATAGTCGCTCCAGTTCATCCCGTCGAACCTGGCGATCTGGCCGCCGCGGCCGACCGCCCAACCGTCCGCCGGCGCGGTCACCTTGACGTCGAAGAACGACCCCAGGGCCGGCTCGTTGTAGTAGATCGACACGCTGTTCAGGCGCGGCGTCGCGAAAGCGTTCGTGGTGGACAGGGTCGCCCAGTACTGGAAGTATCGGCCGGCCGGCGACGCCACCGGCGAGTTGGTCGGATCGGTCAGTTGCGCGCTCCAGGCCGACCAGGTGACGTCGGGCGTGGGCGTGTTGCCGCTCCGGGTGGCTATCGTCAGGTCGGTCAGGTCCGGCAGGCTCTCGTTCCAGAAGATGTGGCCCCAAGTGACCGAGGAGCCGGCATCGAAAACTCGGGAAACGTAGGTTCCGTTCAGGAAGTAATGGCTGCCGTACTGCCAGATGACGCCGCCGGCGCCGACCGCGTAGGCTTCGGAAGAGGACAGCGCGAAGACATGGGCCATGGCCGTGGCGTCCGGCGAGGAAACGACGCTCCAGGCCGTGCCGTCCCAGCGCAGGATCGCGCCGCCCGCCCCGACCGCCCAGCCGTCGGTCGCCGAGATCATGTGGACGCTGTAGAGGGTGTTGGCCGTCGGCGAGGCGAAATTGGACCAGGCCGTGCCATTGTAGTAGGAGATCTGTCCCTGGTTGCCGACGGCGAAACAGAGCGACGTCGAAGCGCAGGAGACCCCGCTCAGGGCCCTGGGCGCCGTGTAGGCCTGGAGCGTCCAGCTGCTCATGGTGCTGCAGTCGCCGCTCACGGCGTGGCAGCCGACGACGCCGCCGCCCGCCCCGACCGCCCAGCCGTCGGTCGGCGAGACCATGTCGATCGAGGTCCAGGTCTGGGTCGAACGCCTGACGCTCCCCGACCAGGATGAGCCGTTCCAGAAGTAAAGGTAGCCGCTGTTGCCGGCCGCCCAGACCTGATTCTCCGAGACCGCATCCAGGCCGACCATGACCCTGGGCACGCTGGTCTGGGAGGTCCAGGCCGCGCCGTTCCACTTGATGAAGGCGCCGTTGCCGCCCACCGCGTAGCCGACCGCCGCGGAGACCATGCTTATGTCCGTCAGGGCCCTGGCCGTCGGCGACGACGGGTACTGCGTCCAGTTGGTGCCGTCCCAGCGGACGATCGTGCCGCCGGCGCCGACCGCCCAGCCGTCGGTCGAAGAGGTCATGGCCACGCTGCTGAGTTGCGCCGTGACCGGGCTGGCCTGGGCGGCCCAGCTCTGCGAGCCGCTGTTGAGGATGACGGCTCCGAGATCGCCGGTGCCGGCGACGACGGTGTTGCTGAACGCGCCGGTGGCGAAGTCGGTGTCGGTCGTCTGGAAGAAAGTGCTGCCGGCGTAGATCTGGATCCAGCGCGGGCTGCCCTTCTCCTGGATCGTGGCGGCCGGGTCGGAGCCGACCACCTGGGTGTCGGTAAAAGTGCCGGAGCCCCACAGGGCCGAGTCCTTATGGACGATCAGGTTGCCCTCGGCGGAGGTCCAGGACTTGGCGACCGTGGCCGGCGCCAGCTGGACCGAAGCGGAGGCGCCGCTGCCGACGACCGCCGTTCCGTTCTTGCTGCCGGGACCGAAATCAACGTCAGTGGTCTGCAGCCAATCAAAGGCGTTGCCGTGGGTCAGGTAGGCGGACGAACGGACCGAACGGGCGATGCCCAGGAACGACGTCCAGGTGACCTGGGCGGTGACCAGGCGGGTGCGCGGGTCGACCGATCCGCCGCTCGTGACCACGTTGCCGGAAATGTCCCGGCCGACGGGCTCCACGGTGACCGTGCGGAAATAGGTCAGGTTGCCGTCGGTGACGGCGTCTCCGGGTCCGGAGAAGGACCACTTGGCTGCCCGCGCCAGGCCGTGCGCACCGGGCGCGAGCAGCGTCCAGGATTCGTCCCGGATGGAGCGCGCCGCCTCGATCCCCTCTTCGGCCAGGAAGACCGCCCGGCCGCGTTCGGCCGCGTCGCCGGCGGCGGCGATCGGGCCGAGGACCAGGGTGATCGTGCCGGAGGCCAGCAGTCCGAAGACGGCCATGGCCAGCACGGCCTCCAGGATGGAGAATCCCGGCCGCTGCCGACTATCGGTTGTCCAAAAACGAAGGCTCATGAGGAGATGTCGTGGCGCGTTCAATCCGCGCCGATCATGCCGGCGGACCCGACGGTGACCGTCCGGCCGCCGCCGTAGGCGCTCGTGAAAACGACGCTGCCGCTTTCGGCGGGCACGCCGCGGTGGTCGGCGAAATGGACGTCGGCGCCGCCGCCGGTCAGCGTGACCGCGGTGATGCTGACGTCGGACGGGAGCTGATAAGCGACGTTGTCGGCCGAGGCCGGGTCGAAAGCCGCGCCCTGGAAGAGGATGAACTGGCCGGGCAGGAAGTGCACGCCGAAACGCGCGCCGTTCCGTCCGTACATCACCGAGAACTGGGCCTCGCGCAGGGCGTCGACGGCCTGGTCGGCGGCCGAGTCCAGGGCGCGCTGTCCCAGAGCCTTGGTCATCCAGACGGTCGAGGTCAGGCCGATGACGGTGAAGATGGCTATGACGATGATCAGTTCGATCAAGGTCACGCCGGCGTCGGCGCGGGACCCGAAGCGCGGCACCCGGACGGGAACCGCTGGGATCGCGGGTGTCTTGCTCATATCAGAGCCTGGCGATCATCCCGATGAAATTGTAGATGGGGATGATGATGGCGAAGGCCAGGGCCAGG
>JBAIXY010000130.1:0-6261 GCA_037916205.1 Vicinamibacterales bacterium
TCGCCGCCGTGCAGCCGCCGCAGGGATAGTTCTGGGTGTCGCAGATGCACTTGCACTGGCCGCAGTCGAAGACGTAGTTGGGCGCCGGGGTCGCGCCGGTGCAGGAGTCGGCGTTGGGATCGCCGCCATCGGGCATGCAGTAGTAGTTGGGCGCGTATCCGCAGACGTTCTTCGTCGCCGTCGTCGGGCAGAAGAACGAAGGCAAGCCGTATGACTTGCACTTCTCGGCGGCCAGCGCGGGTGACGCGGAGACCAGGCCGGCCAATATCGCCAGCGAAATTAAGAACGCTCCGAAATTAATTCGACCATCGGTCCGCGGCATGACGCGCAGTGACGGCATAGGCGACAAATAAAATTATTTACAACACGCGATCTGGTAGGCGGCGTTGCAACCGGTGGCCAAACCCTTGCCGCCGGCGGCGCCGCTGAACTCCCAGAAATCCCCGTAGGAATTGAACGCGTTGGATGTCCAGCCCGCGCAGTCGTTGGCCGCGGGCGAGGTGAAGCCCGGGGCGCCGTTGGCGATCCAGGAATAGCTGCCGGCTGCCGGCAGCGAAGCCGCGGCGCACTGCACCGTCTTCAGGATCTCGTCGGGAGTGCAGATGTGCATGCCCGCGCCGCATAGCGCGTTGACGGACTGGTAACCGCCCTGGCTGCCGTCGTAGCTGGCGGCCGTCAGGTGGTCGAACTTGCCGCCCGTGCACTCGTCGGCGAACTGCATCTTCTGCCAGCTGGCCTGACCCGAGGGATCCGACGTCAGCACGTACTTGTCGACCGCGCCGGTCGGCATCTTGAACCCGGTCACCTGAGCGGTGCCGGCCACGTCCATCGTGAACGACGGCGTATCGGTGCCCACGCCGACCTTGCCGGCGTCGACCACGAGGTCGTCGGTGCTGCCGTTGCGGCGGAACCGGAGTTTCTCGTCGATGTCGTTGATGCCGATGTACCACTTCTCCGAGCGCTGCCGGTCCAGCCGGACGCCGGTCCAGAGCTTGCCGGCCGAGGCCTGGTTGACCCGCAGCACGGCGGTGCCGCTGCCGCCATTGACGTCGAGAGGATAGCCGGGGTCGGGAACACCGATGCCCACCGCTCCCCCGTCCATGATCCTCATCTTCTCGGAGAGCACGTTGTCCTTGGTCGTGTAAAAGGCCAGGTCGGAGTTGGCGCTGCCGACGGTGTGGTCGGTCATGATCGCGGAGATGCCGGCCACGCGGCCGTTCGACCCGGCGAAAAGCAGGCTCGAGGCGTTATTGTTGGTGGGATCGGTGTTGGTGATCTTCAGCGAGGACGCGTACATGAGCGGCGCGGTGTTGGCGTTGGCAAAACTGACCTCGAACGGGGCGTCGGGGAACGCCGTGCCGACGCCGACCTTGCCGGTCGTGTCGATCACCAGGTCGTTGGTCGCCCCGCCGCGGCGCAGCAGCAGCTTGTCGTCGGTGGAATTCATGCCAATGTACCACTTCTCCGCGCGCTGCCGGTCAAGACGCAGGCCGGTCCAAAGGTTGGTGGTCGTGTCCTGGTTCAGCCGCAGGACCATCGTTCCGGAGGCGGAGCTGATGTCCAGCGGATAGCCCGGACTGGTATTGCCGATGGCGATCATCGAGCCGTCGTTGTAAAGCTGGTGGTTGTTGATCCAGAGGGTGCCGTTGTAGCGCAGCGTGTCGCCGGCATCGGCCACCGCCGGCAGGCCGATCGGCCGCACCTGCCAGGTGCCGACGCCGTCCGCGTCCGAGGTCAGGATGTAGGTGTCCTGGGCGCCGGTGGGCATCTTGAAGCCGACCACCTGAGCGGTGCCGTTGACGTCGAGTTTTTGCGCGGGAACCGCCTGTCCGATGCCGACGTTGCCGGCGGTGTCCACCACCACGTCATCGGCCGCGCCGGACCGGCGGATGCGGAAATTGTCGCTGGCGTTGTTCATCCCGACGAACCACTTCTCCTTGTTCTCGTCGCCGGCGGTGAGCCGGCCCATGCGGACGCCGGTCCAGAGCGTGCCCAGGCGGTCGTCGATATTGACCATGGCCTCGCCGGAATTGCTGCGGACGTCGAGATGCCAGCCGGGGACCGTCGTGCCGATGCCGACCGCCGTGGTGGTGTTGAACAGGAACGAGCTGGCCACCCAGGCCGTGCCGTCGAAGCGGAGCGTCTCGCCGGCCAGCGCCGTCGTCGGCAGGCCGACCGGCCATTCGGATTTGCAGATCGTGCCGTTGGTCAGACAGAGAGAGTCGGTCTTGACGGTCTTGGGGGCGACCGGGGTCGCGTCCACGGTCGACACGCCGGCGTCGGTGAACAGGCTGCCGAAGATCCGGACGTTGCCCGAAGTGGCGCCGCCTCCCCAATTGCCGATGTTCAGCTGGGTCGCGCCGGTCCCGTCGACGCGGATGGCCTTGCCCGGCGAAAAGAAAAGGTCTCCGGTCGAGATGCTGGCATTGCCGATGACCTTGATGTCCACCGGCTGAGGCGCCTGCGCCGGCGTCGGATTGGACAGCACGTATTTCTCGATGCACTTGTTGTTGCAGGGATCCCAGATCGCCGGCGGCGGACAAGAGGGGTTGGTCGACGACACGCAGTTGCCGAAACACTCGGTGAACCCGCTGAGGCAGGAGCCGCATTTGTTCAGGGTAACGTCGGGATATCCCGGCGCGCCGGGATCGGAATTGCAGACCGACTGGCGGTTCAGCGGAGCGCAGGCGTCATTGGTCTTCTGGCAGTAGCCGTTGGTACCCAAGCAGTTCATCGGGAACGAGTCGGGGCAGGTGCAGGTGCAGCCGCCGCAATCGACCTTGGTCAGCTGGTTCTTCGGGTCGTTCGGGCAGACCGGCTCGCTGGCCACGCAGGTTCCGCCGCACCAGGTATTGGCGCCGGTGCATTTGACTATCGGATGGGCCGGATCGTAAGCCGGGCACTGCTTGGCCTGGGCCGCGCCGGCGCCGGCCAAAAAGAACATCACGGCCAGAACGCTGACCGACATCCAGATCGCCGACGCATCCCGTTTTCTTGAGGCCATAATGTCCGGACTAAATAGGGGCCCGCGGCGCTTCACCAGCAGCAGGCGAACTTGATCTGTTGATTGCAGGTGGTCAGGAATCCCTGGCCGCCGTTGGACGAACTCAGACGCCAGATGCGGCCCAGGTCGCCGCCCGAAGCCGATTGCCAGCCCTGGCAGTCGTTGGCGTTGGCCGTGTAGCCGGGCGGGCCGTCCTGGATCCAGACGTCGAGGCCGTTCAGACCGGGATCGAGGATCTTGTGCGGCGGGTAGGCCTTGGCGCACTTGATGCTGTTGAGCATCTCGGCCGTCGAGCAGACGTGCACGCCGGGCATCTGGGTGTACGTCAGGGTGCACTTGGTGTTGGCCGAAAAGTAGCCGCCCCCGCCGCCGAGGTCGCCCGGGTAGGCGTCGCCGGTGATGCCCTGGAAGGTCGGGCCGAAACAGCTGTTGGACCTGATGTCGCCGGCGACGGAGATCCTGCCGCTGGCGCTCACGTTGCCGTCGCGGCTGATCGCGAACCGGTCGGTGATGCCGGTGGTGGTGGCGGTCTGAAGCAGCATCAGATAATCCTGGTGCGTCGGGTCGCCGTCGCAGCCGACGCACATCTTGTCGTAATCGGAGATGCCATACAACACGTTCTGGCCCGGGGCGTCCACGCCCATGTCCAGCGTGGGCGTGCCGATCGACAAGCCGGTGGCCGCCGGCGGCGGTCCGCCGCCGTCGATGTCGATGGCGGCCTGCAACTGCTTGCCCGTGGCGTCAACGCGGTTCCAGACGGTCACCGGGATGTTGCCGAGCGGAGGATTGCCGGCCGGTGGAACGAAGGTCGCGGCCGAGACCGCGCCGATCACGGCCAGGCCGGCGATGGCCCCGCCGGCAAAAAAACCGAGATACAACAGTTTCGGCCTTAACCAGACCGAACCCGGTCTAAGTCCCGGCTTTGACGTCGCGGACATGAGCCTGAGGGTTAGCTTTATTCTGCCGTACCCAACTATATCATATTATACCTTAAAACCGGGACGTCTTCCATTATCCACAGGAACGGCGTCGATGTTGGGTCCGGCAGTGGTTTAGTGCTATACTTGATTAAGCTCAAAAATAATCATTCGATCCTATGCCGAATGCGCCGCAGCCGGCCAAGCCGGCCAAGTCCGTGGGCAAGAAATTATATCTGGGAGTGCTTGCCGTCATCCTGCTGACGACCGCGCTGCTGGCCGGCTACTCCCTGGGCTTGCAGCAATCCAAACAGTCCTCTGACACCGGCTATCAGGCGGGCTACGACGCCGCCCACCAGCAGCTGATCAGCGCCGGGCTGCTTCAGACGGATCAGACGATGACGACGATCTCGGGCAACGTGTCCTCGGTCGAGGACGGCAAACTCACCATCGACGTGCCGCAGGTCGTTTCCGATCCGCTGGCCGAACAGGCGCCGTTGCAGCGGCTGGTCGAGGTCGGGGCCGATACCAAGATCCTGCGCCTCGAGGCCAAGAGCGCTAAGGAGATGGCCGCCGAGGAGGCCGGCTTCGACGCGGCGCAGCAAAAATTCCGCGAGGCGGTAGCCGCCGGCAAGGAGGCGACTCCGCCGCTGCCTCCGTCGGCCCAGAAGCAGACGGAGATCAAGGCGTCGGATATCGCGGTCGGCGATCGGGTGACGGTCACCGCGGCCGACGACATCCTGCGCGACCCGACCATCGCGGCGGTCCAGATCACCGTCCAGAGCTCCGCGTCCGCGCCCGCCGCCACAGTTCCGCCCTCCGAAGGCGTGGCTCCGCCGCCGGCCGGCCAATAACTCATCCGAGACCGGACCCGCGGCGCAAGCCGCGGGTTTTGATTTACACAAGATCAAAGTGCGAAGCACACTTTGCGAAAAACTTGCCGTCATCTCGCTCGGCCACGCGTCTCGGCGCGACGCGCTCGCAGGCCGAGCGCATCTCACACAAGAAGTTCAGGGGGATGGCGGCGCGAGTGGTTCGGCTCGGAGGACGCTTTCCTGGGGTTGTACGAGTTGGTGCCCTGACCGCAAAGTTGGCGTCTTTCAAGTGCGCGTCCGACGAGTTGAACCATGAGAAGCCGCCAAACAAAAGCGGCCGGCATTTGCCGGCCGCCGTCGTTGTTTAACTCCTACTCCCCCGCTTTCAGGAACGCCATGCCGACGATCGGCGCCACGATCCAGACGAACTTCCCCCCGTCCGAAGCGAAGATGTCGCGGGTCAGCGGAGCCAGGTGGTTGATGGCCTCGACCGGCAGGAGCGACAGGGTGATGCTCACGAGCAGGCCGACGTGCAGGACCGAGAAGAACAGCACCTGCAGCCAGCTGCCGGCCGCCAGGCTGCCGATGCCCTTGAGCATGGCCGAGCGCGACAGAAGGAAGAACAGCAGGATGAAGATGCCGACGAAGATGGCCAGGCGGAAAGCGAAGTACTGGTCGGAGTTGTCGGTGGTGCGCAGACTGCCGATGTAGGGCGCGTTCGAGACCACGGCCAGGGCCATGTAGATCGAGACCAGGATGACGATGATCCGGTCGCGGCCGAGCGACAGTCCGTAGAGGAACACCGTAACGACAAAAAACAGGACGATGAACAGGTCCCAGGTCGGCGCCGCCCAATTGATGCCGGACACCATGTTGGCCACGTCGTGCGACACCCGGACCGCATCGGACGCCAGATTGCTCGAGTTCGTCACCGCAGCCGCCTGAAGTAAGAACATGGCTTTTGTTCAGTGATTAAGGGGGACACGTTTATTATACCACGGTCAAGCCCCCTCGCCAATGGTGTTTTCCGGCCAAAAAACGAAAAACGGGGGTTATCCCCCGTTTGGCTTCAGATGTTGTCCCAATCCTCGAGCAATCGCTTCTGCTCTCTGGAAAGTTTCTTCGGGATATTGACGACGATCTCGGCCAGGTGGTCGCCGCGGCCGGACCGCTTGAGCTGAGGCACGCCCTTGCCGCGCAGGCGGAGGATCTCGCCGGGCTGGGTGCCGGCCGGGATCTTCAGGTCGACCGGGCCGTCCACGGTCTCCACGGCGACGGAACCGCCGAGAGCGGCCAGCGCCATGGACACCTCGATCTTGCTCAGGATGTCGAAGCCCTGGCGGACGAACCGCGGGTCCGCGGCCACGCGCAGGGTGACGTAGAGGTCGCCGGGCCGGCCGCCCCGCTCCCCCGGTTCGCCCTCGCCGCTCACCCGAAGCACCTCGCCGTCGGCCACACCGGCCGGGATCTTCAGCGAGAGTTCCTTGACGCCCTTGATCACGCCGTCGCCGCCGCACTTGCGGCA
>JBAIXY010000131.1:0-2140 GCA_037916205.1 Vicinamibacterales bacterium
GGTCTTTTTTATTTTTCGACGGACTTTAATCAAAACGGCGCCGGCCGAGACCGGCGCCGTTCACTTTTCCGGAACTACTTCCTTTCCGTCAGCGTGGCCTGCACGGTCTTTTCCTGCCCCTTGTGCAGTATCTTCAGAGTAATGGTGTCGCCGACGTTCAGGTCGGCAACGAGCATCTGGAGCGGCTGGTCCTCGGTGACCTTCTTGCCGTTGATCTCCAGGATGATGTCGTTCTCGACGATGCCGGCGATGTCGGCCGGCGAGCCGGGCATCACCGCCAGGTCGGTCGCCGTGGCGCCGCGGATGACCAGCGCGCCGTAGTCGACCGACAGCTGGTTCTTCTGTTTAAGTTCCTCGGTCACCGGCACGTAGCGCACGCCGAGGAAGGGCCGGACGATCTTGCCGGTCGCCTTCAGGCTGTCGACGACCTTCTTGACGTCGTTGATCGGCAGGGAGAAGCCGATATTCTGCGAGCCCTGGACGATGGCGACGTTGATGCCGATGGCCTCGCCCTTGAGGTTCAGGAGCGGACCGCCGGAGTTGCCCGGGTTGATGGCCGCGTCGGTCTGGATGACGTCGAAGAGGTTCTCGGCCATGCCCTGGCCGTCGCCGGCGGTCAGCGACCGCTGGAGGCCGGAGACGATGCCGGTCGAGACAGTGTTGCCGAACTGGCCGAGAGCGTAGCCGATGGCGATGACCCGCTGGCCGACCTGGATCTTGTCGGAGTCGCCGAAGCTGATGAAGGGAAAATCGCCGCCTTCGATCTTGAGCATGGCGATGTCGTTGACCGTGTCGCGGCCGACGACCTTGGCGTCGAACTCGCGCTTGTCCTGGAGCGTCACCTTGTAATCGGCCGCGGTGTCGGAAACGACGTGGCGATTGGTGACGATGTAGCCGTCGGCCGAGACCAGGAATCCGGTGCCGGCGCCGACCTCCTGCTTCTGCGTGCCTTTCTGCTGATACTGCGGCGTCTGGAACTGGAAGCCGGGCATGTTCTGGAAGAACTGCTGGAAGAAGTCCGTGCCGCCGCTGCCGGGCACCTGTTCGTAGACCGGCACGTTCTTGGAGATGGTGATGGAGACGACCGCCGGGCCGGCCTTCTTGACGGCGTCGATGGTCAGCTGCTCCTCGGTGGCCGGCGGCTTCAGTGCCTGGCGGATCTGCGGCAGGGTGTAGCCCTGCGGCGAAACCTGCTTGGGCGCGGCGCCGATGAAACTCTGGACCGAGGCGGGCAGGCTGGCCGCCAGCAAAGCGGTCAGCGTGCTGTTGCCGGCGAGGTATCCGGCGGCAAAACCGAAAAGCGTGGCCACCAGGGCCGAAATGACGATGCTGACGACCAGATATTTGGCGTGACTGACGTTCTTCTCGGGCATAAAGAGGTTATATTTTTAATTTTCCGGGCCGGGATGATGCCGGCCAATGGATATTATAGCAAAAAGCCCCGCGGGGTTCAGGCGCGCCGGCCGGATTCAATAGTCGATGCCGCGGCGCGCGGCCACGCCCTCGTCAAAATAGTGCTTGACGTCCTTGATCTCGCTGACCAGGTCGGCCAGTTCGATGAAGGACTCGGGCGCGTGGCGGCCGGTCAGGACCAGTTCCGTTTCCGGCGGCTTGGCCTTGAGCACCTCCAGGACGGCCTCCTCGCCGAGCATGCCCAGCGACACGGCGCTGTTGATCTCGTCGAGAACGACCAGGTCGTACTGTTTGCCGTTCAGCAGACGGCAGGCCATGACCAGGCCTTTTTCGGCCTCGGCCTTGTCGTGGGGCGAGACCCCGAGCCGGAACTGGCCCGTCTTCGGGTCGATGCGGTCGAGGCCGGTGGCGAAGAAGTCGATGACTCCCTTGAACCGCTCGGCCAGGGCGCTGCGCTCGGAATAATGAGTGCCGCCCTTGTCGAAATAAACGATCGCCGCCTTGAGGCCGGCGCCCGCGGCGCGGACGGCCAGGCCCAAGGCAGCCGTCGTTTTTCCCTTGCCGTCACCGGTGTAGACCTGTATGAGACCGCGTGGCGAAGACATATATTATGACGTAAAGGCCGCCCCGGTCTTACGGGCGGCGTCGTGAGTCCAAATATTCCTTTAATTTACGCGCCGCCTCGCCTCGCATGCTGAAGGCATTCTTTTCCTCGCGGGTCATCTGG
>JBAIXY010000132.1:0-6413 GCA_037916205.1 Vicinamibacterales bacterium
GTCGGCATCGACCAGTTCCTCGACCTCGCCAAGAAGATCGGCTACAGCACGTTCAACGACCGCAGCCGGTTCGGCCTGTCGCTGGTGCTCGGCGGCGCCGACGTCCGGCCTTTCGAACACATCTCCGCCTTCTCGGTCTTCCCCCGCGAGGGCATGATCCGGCCGGCCAAGGCCATCCTCCGGGTCGAGGACAACAGCGGCAAGCTGCTGCTCGACGACTCCGCGCCGGCGCCGGAGAAGCGGGTGATGAGCGCCGAGAGCGCCCGCGAGATCAATTCCATCCTGTCGGACAACGCCGCCCGCGCTTACATCTTCGGCGAGACCAATTACCTGACCCTGCCCGACCGGCCGGTGGCGGCCAAGACCGGCACGACCAACGACTGGCACGACGCCTGGACCATCGGCTACACGCCATCGCTCGTGGCCGGCGTCTGGGTGGGCAATCCGCTCAACGAACCGATGAAGAACCGCGCCGACGGCAGCAAGGTCGCCGCGCCGATCTGGAACGAGTTCATGCGCTCGGCCCTGACCGGCACGCCGGTCGAGCAGTTCACGGCTCCCCAGCCGGTCGTGACCGGCAAGCCGGTCCTGGACGGCCAGAAGAACTCCTCGTTCACGGTGAAGATCGACAAGGCCTCCGGCAAGCTGGCCACCGAGATGACGCCGCCGGACATGATCGAGGAGCGGTCGTTCAGCGCGCCGCATGACATCCTCTTCTTCGTCAACAAGGACGATCCCCGCGGCCAGGCGCCGACCGACCCGTCGACCGACCCGCAGTACGACCTCTGGGAGACGGCCGTCGCCTCCTGGGCGTCCAAACAGGACATCCAGACGCTGCCGCCGCCGACCGAGAGGGACGACGTCCACCTGCCGGAGAACCTGCCGACGATGACCGTGGTCCGGCCGGTCCAGGGCGACACCATCGCCAGCCGCCAGATGTACGCGACCGTCCAGGCGCAGTCGCGGCGGGGCGTGCGCCGCGTCGACTTCCTGCTCGACAACGAAGCCATCGGCTCTTTCGAGAGCTATCCGTACGATGGTACCGTGACCATACCCAACCGCTTCAGCAAGGGCTTCCATCTGCTCACGATCAAGGCCTCCGACGACGCCGACAACAGCGTCTCGAAGACGCTGACCATCAACCTGACGGCCGATCCCGGCCCGCTGGGAGTCCAGTGGGTCAGGCCTTACAGCCAGGAGTCCATCTACGCCGAACAGTTCCCCTACAGCGTCATCTTCAAGGTGGACGACCCGAAGAGCGTCAGCGTCCTCAAGCTGTCGGTCTTCGGCCAGGATCCGACCGCGGCCCAGATGATCGGCCAGATCAACGATCCGCTGCTGCCGAACTTCACCATGACCTGGAGCAAGCCGCTCTACACCGGACGCTACACGCTGCGGCTCCAGGCGACGCTCAAGACCGGCGAGGTCCGCACTCAGGACCAGGCGGTCTACGTGCAATAGGACGGCTTTGGATAAGAAGAATCCCGGCCTGACGGCCGGGGTTTTGAATTCATTCCACTCGAGCGTCCGGCTCAGGCCAGGGCCTTCCGGCTGGCTCGCCGCAGCAGTCCGAAAGTGTTCAGCAGGATGATCACCGAACTGGCCTGGTGGATGAAGGCGCTGCCCAGGATGCCGACCAGCCCGGCGGCGACGAGCGCCGCGCCGAACAGATGGATCGCGGAAGCGATGTAAAGATCGCTCCGGATGACCCGGAAGATGCGCCGCGAGGCCAGGATGGCCACTGGCAGGACGGCCAGGTCGTCTTTGACCAGGACCGTCTGCGCCGACTCCAGGGTCAGGTCGGTGCCGCGCAGTCCCATGGCGATGCCGACGTCGGCTTCGGCCAGCGCCGGCGCGTCGTTGATGCCGTCCCCGACCATGGCCACACGCCGGCCGGCCTTCTTCAGGTCGGCGATGTGCCGGACCTTGTCCTGGGGCAGGCACTCGGCCCTGACCTCTTCGATGCCCAGTGACCCGGCTATCGCTCCGGCGACCCGGGCTCCGTCCCCGGTGATCATGACCAGCCGGAATCCCAGACCGCGCAGCCGGTCCAGCACCTCCCGGATGCCGGGCCGGACGGCGTCAGCAATGACGAACAGTCCGGCCGCCGCCCCGTCAACGGCGCAGAAGACCGCGGTGCCGCCCCCATCCTCGCCGGCCGAGGCCGCGGCGGCCAGTTCGGCCGGGATATTCACTCCGGCTTCCGCCAGGAAAGCGCGGCTGCCGACCGAGACGCGCCGGTCGCCGCAGACGGCGGTGATGCCGCGGCCGCGGAAGATCTCCGGCTCGGCGGCCTTGAGCGCCGCGTCCGCCGTGCCGGCCCGCCGGACGATGGCCGCGGCCAGCGGATGCTCCGACAGCCGCTCGACGCAAGCCGCGTGTTTCAGGATATCGGCTTCGTCATAACCCGGAGCGGCCGAGACGCCGACCACTTCCGGCCGGCCTTTGGTCAGCGTGCCGGTCTTGTCGAAGGCGATGGTGTCCACCTTGGTCAGGTTCTCCACGGCCTCGGCGTTCTTGATCAAAATGCCGCGCTTGGCCAGGACGCTGATGCCCAGGGTGGTCGAAACGGGAACGATGATGGCGAAGATCACCGGCACCAGGGCGATCCAGAGGGCCAGGGTCCGCAGCAGGTCGTGACTGATGAGATACAGGACCAGGCAGAGCAGGATGGCGACGACCACGGTGGCCAAAGCGTAGGCGTCAGTGAACCTGGAGAGGGGAGCGGCCTTGGACTGGGCCTCCCGGACCAGGCGCCGCACCTGGGCGATGGTCGAGTTCTCGCTGGTCCCGGAAGCTTCCATCTCCGCGTAGCCGCCCGCGTTGATCGCGCCGGCCATCAGCTTGTCGCCGCGCTTCTTCTCGACCGGCCGGGATTCGCCGGTGACCACCGACTCGTCGAAGGACGCCAGGTCGACCGTCAGGATGCCGTCCACCGGCGCCCGGCTGCCGGCCTTGAGGATGACCGTCTGGCCGGCGGCGATGTCGCTGATCTTGACCTCCACTTCGGCGCCGTCCGACCTGACATGGGCCGTATCCGGCAGGGCCTCGGCGATGCTTTCGACCGACCGCTGGACGCGCCAGACGATGTATTCCTTGAAAGCCTGGCCGACCAGGATGAGCAGCACGAAGACCGCCGCCGAGCGGACGGACCCGACCGCCAGCATGATGACGATGGTGACCGCCACGGGCGCTTCCAGGCTGATCCGTCGCCGTTTGACGGCTTCGGCCAGGATGTCCGCGGCGATCGGCCAGATACCGAAAAGCACGGCCAGCACCAGGACCGTGCGCCAATAAGACGCGCCGGCCAATTCCAAGGCCAGGATCAGGACGATGACGACGATCGGCGGCGCAAAACGCAGCCAGAGGCTTCTCATATCGGTCAAACGACTAAAAGTATACCCCAGCGCCGCCGCTGACGGAACAAAAACCGCGCCCGGGCGGGCGCGGCCGTTATTGTCGCTTTTGGCCTTACTGCCTGATCGGCATGACGATGTAGAGGTAGTCGCCGCCGGCCCGGCCGTCCTCGGCCGACCGGATGATGCAGGGACTCATGCCGTCGACGATCTGCAGGGCGACCGATTCGGCCTCGACGTTGTTGACCCCGTCCAGGAAATACTTGGAATTGACCGTGACCTCGTTGTCTTTGCCTCTGACCGTGCCGATCACGTCCACGGCGTGCTCGCCGGTCTGGGAATTGGTGGCGTTCAAGTGGATGGTCTTTTCGGGCTTGAAGCCGAAATGGATGTCATTAAGGCCGGTCCGGGTGAACAGGCTGGTCGTCTTGACCGCCCGCTGGAGGTCCTCCCGGGCCATGACCGCCTCGGTCTCGAAACGCTCGGGCACCAGCTGGCGATAATCCGGATATTTTCCCTCAATGGTGCGGGAAATGACCTCGACGTTGTCGTAGGTGAAGACCACCTGGCTCTCGCCGATGCCGATCTCCATGGTCTCCGGGGTCTCCATGGCGTCGCGGAAGACGCCCAAGATGCGGACCACCTCGGCGACCGTCCGGGCCGGCACGATGACCGAGACCGGCTCCTTGATCTGGGAACTGTGCTCGGCCTCGATCTGGACCGTCCGCTCGGCCAGGCGATAGCTGTCCGTGGCCGCCAGCACCAGGGTCAGCTTGCCGCCCTCGGGCACGAACTTGAACAGGACGCCGCTGATCTCCGGCCGGGATTCGTTGGGAGCCACCGCGAAGAGCACTTGACCGATGGCCCGCCGCAGGTCGGCCACGCCGACCAGGAACTTGTGCTTCTTGTCCACCGAGGGGATCAGGGGGAACTCCGAGGCAGGGATGCCGTTGAGCCGGGTCTGGTAGGAACCGCAGGAAACGACGATGGCGTTGCCCTCCTGGCTGACGTCCACCCGCTCCTTGGGCAGGAGCGAGACGTAATCGGAGAAGAGGCGCGACGGCACGGTGAAAGCGCCGTTATCCTCGACCTTGCCGCGGACCAGACAGCTGACCGCGATCTCCAGGTTGGTGGTCATGAAGCGCAGGACCTTGTCCTCGCTCTTGATGAGCACGTTGCCCAGGATGGGCAGGTTGATGTTCTTGTTGGCAATGTGGCTGACCACCGAGAGGCCCTGATTCAGGTTTTCCTGGGTGCACGAGAATTTCATTGCTCAACGATATTAACTAATTGATATTTATAAACGGTGATGGTGTTGGGGGAGTGGATAGTCGGGATAAATCGGACGGACCGCACAACCGAGCGGCGAAAGCTTCCCCCGGATGATGGCCGAAACTGTGGGTCCGGCCGGGCCTGAATTGTGGAACGATCAGCCTCCTTGTTCCGGGTCGGGATCTGTCCGCTTTTTGTCCGCCGACAATCCGGAAGGTTCTCCCGAAACGAGTCCCAGGTTATCCAGCCTAGGTGTTGTAGATCCGCTGCTTGATCAGGTCGATGTCCTGGCGGAGCTTGGCGTTATCCTCAAGCTCGCGGCGGATCTTGTCGTAGGCATGCATGGCCGTGGTGTGGTCGCGGCCGCCGATCTCGTTGCCGATGCTCGGATAGGAAGCGCTGATCTCCTCGCGCATCAGGTACATGATGATCTGGCGGGGGAAGGCCAGCCGCTTCTCGCGGCAGGCGCCGAGCATGTCCGCCACGCTGACGTCGAAATACTGGGCGACGGTGTTGAGTATGTGCTTGGGCGTGACGCTTTTTTTGCTCTGGTTAGCTGAGAAACTGGCCAGGAGCGACTTGGTGCTCTCCAGGGTCGGCTTGACGTTCTTGAACTGGTGGAAGGCGATGACCTTGTTCAGGGCGCCCTCCAGTTCGCGGACGTTGGACTGGACCACGGTGGCGATGTAGCGGACGATATCCTGGTCGACGTTGTAGTTCCGCTCCTTGCACTTGGTCTCGAGGATGGCGATCCTGGTCTCGAAATCCGGGCTGGAGATGTCGGCGGTCATGCCCCACTCGAAACGGGAAACGAGCCGGTGCTCGAGGGCCGGGATCTGCTTCGGCGGCCGGTCGGAGGTCAGGACGACCTGCTTGTTGTTCTCGTGGAGGGTGTTGAAGGTGTGGAAGAACTCCTCCTGGGTGCCGTCGCGGCCGGTCAGGAACTGTATGTCATCGATGAGCAGGACGTCGACGGTGCGGTAAGTGTCCTTGAACTCCTTGCCGCGGCCGTTCTTGACCGCGTGGATGAACTCGTTGGTGAATTTCTCGCAGGTCACGTAGAGGACCTTCATCGAGGGGTTGCGGCGGATGACCTCGTTGCCGATGGCCTGCAGGACGTGGGTCTTGCCCAGGCCGACGCCGCCGTAGATGAACAGCGGGTTGTATTTGGTGCCGGGGTTCTCGGCCACGGCGATGGCCGCGGCGTGGGCCAGTTCATTGCCCTTGCCGACGACAAAGGTCTCGAAGGTGTACTTCGGGTTGAGCTTGCTGTCGCTGGTGTATTCGCGCTTGGGCGCGGCCGCGATCTCCTCGCGGCGGGCGATCTGGACCTCGGTCTGCGGCGGAGCGACCACGGCGGTGGCGCCGGCCTGCATGGCCGCTTCCTGCGCCGCCGGGCGGGACATCGGACGGAGGTCGACCTTGTAGATGACCTCGCGGATCCGGTTCGTGCTGACGTTCTGCAGCGATTTGAGGATGGCGGAGTTGTATTTCTTTTCCAGCCAGGCCTTGGTGAAAGTGTTGGGGACGCTGATGACGATGCGCGTCTCTTCGCAGGCGGAGATGAAAGTGTTCCTGAACCACGTGGTGAAGTTAGCTTTGCTCAAAGTGAGTTCGAGTTCGCCGAGCACCGCCTGCCAGAGTTCGTGGTTCGTCATACGAAATTTGTGGGAGTGGCCAAGGAAAATTTTTTTTCGCAGCCTGATGAACAGTGTAGTTCAGCTGGGGATATTTGGAAACCCTCGGTTCTGTTGATAGCGTGTGCATGAATTGTGCACAGAATGA
>JBAIXY010000133.1:0-2033 GCA_037916205.1 Vicinamibacterales bacterium
CTCGGTGATGAGGAGGTCGGGCCGAATCACCCGCGGCACCTCGGCTTTAAGCGCCGGCGAACGCTGCAGGCTAATGAGTTCGTCCGGTTTGCCGAGGTCCAGCCAGCGATGCACCCAATCCGGCTGTTTCCCTTCGACACTTTTCCGGTAAAGCAAACCCACGGCGCGATAAAACTGGAGCAGGATGCGGCCCAGCGTCTCGATCTCCCTGGCTAGGCCCGGACTAAGCGGGAACGGCGCGGGCGACACCCGCCATTCGTGCCCGGCGAACAGGCCCTCGGCGGGCAAGTGGTCGCGCACGAAGCGCGCGCGGCCGGCGTCGGAGCCCGTGAGGGTTTGGGTGTCCGGTAGGGTCACGTGACCTTCAAAGCCAATTCAGGCGCGGATCTGCCCATTGCCCACGCCGGTCCACTTGTAGCTGGTCAGTTCCTCGAGGCCCATCGGCCCGCGCGCCCCGATCTTGTCCGTGCTGATGCCGATTTCGGCTCCCATGCCAAACTCTCCGCCGTCGGTAAACCGGGTTGAGGCGTTCCAATAAACCGTGGCGGAATCCACTTCGTTCAGAAACCGCCGGGCGCGAGCCTCGTCGCGGGTGACGATACTGTCGGAATGCGCCGAGCCGTAATGATTGATATGCTCGATCGCCTCTCCGACCCCATCCACCACCCGGACGTTGAGGATATAATCGTTATATTCCGTAAAATAATCCTGGTCCGAGGCCGGGCGGAGCTTCGCGTTGGAGACCGAGAGCGTTGACTCCAAAATTCCCAACGCGCTGTGGTCGGCCCTGAGCTCGACATTTTTTCCGGCCAGTTTCTTCCCGATGGTCGGAAGGAATCGTGGCGCAATGCTCTTGTCGACCAGGAGAGTTTCCATGGCGTTGCAGACGGCCGGGCGCTGGACTTTGGCGTTCATCGCAATCGCCTCCGCCATCTCCAGGTCGGCATCCCCGTCCACGTAGACATGGCAAACGCCTTTGTAATGCTTGATCACCGGCACTTTCGAGCATTCGGTTACCGCCCGGATCAAGCCCTCCCCTCCCCGCGGCATGCACAGGTCAATATACTGGGTGAGCGAGAGCAGCTCTTTGATCGCTTCCCGGTCCGTGGTCGGCACCACTTGCACCGCATGCTCCGGGAAATCGGCCCGGGCGCGTCGGCCGGCCTCAACCATGCTCCGGGCAATGGCCTGGTTCGAGTTGAGCGCCTCCCGGCCGCCCCGCAGGATGGTCGCGTTGCCCGATTTGAAGCACAGGCCCGCCGCGTCGGCGGTCACGTTCGGCCGCGATTCATAGATGATGACCACAACGCCGATCGGTGTGCTGACCTTCTGCAATTTCAGGCCGTTGGGGCGGACACGTTCGTCGAGCACACGACCCACCGGGTCCGGCAACGCGGCCACTTCTCGCAGCCCTTTGGCCATGGCCGCGACCCGTTTGTCGTCGAGCTTTAAACGGTCGAGCATGGCCGACGACAAGCCCAACCCGGCGCCGGCTTCCATATCCAGCGCATTGGCCTGCTGAATCGGCGCGGCGTTCCGCTCGAGCGCGTCAGCCATGGCCAGCAGGCAGGCATTCTTGTCTGCGGTGGTCAGCCTGGCCAGTTGCCGGGCGGCGGACTTGGCCTGTCGGGCCAGTTGAGTCATTTGCTCGGTCAAAGTCATCGGCCACAAATTAAGCCATGTCTGAAAAGTTCAAACCTAAAATATGGTCCCCCTCAGGGCGTGGTGGGCAACTCCCCCTCGTTCTTTGCCGGCGGTCGAGCCGCCGGTCAGCGCCGTGGATGGCGTCCAGGCCTGCCCCGGCGGCGCCTTCTCAGCCGGAGCGCCTCCCGCAGCAGTTGATTCACAAACCCAAACCGGTTTTCCTCCATTCCCGCCCGTTTCGCCCGGCGAGTGAGCTCGTCGTACAGACGCCGGTCCACGAACCCGCCGAGGTACTGTTTATTCCTGGCCCGTTGATTAGGCATAAAGGCGCCCCGTTCCAGCCCTGCGCCGGCATGACAGTCAAGCAGCACGACGCCCCGAGCGAGCCA
>JBAIXY010000134.1:0-2970 GCA_037916205.1 Vicinamibacterales bacterium
AAGATGACCATCCGGCGCTCGTCCCAGACCTTCTCCAGGAACTTGCGCAGGGTGATGTAGGGCGCATCGGGCTCGTCCGCGGCGTCGGGATTCGGCACCAGGCAGGTGACGTCGCCGTGGACAATGAATTCCGAGGCCATGCCGGCCCGGAACGGGATGACGTGGTCCTCGGTGAACCATTTGGGCAGCCGGACCTCGGCGCCCGCGGTCTCCTTTTCGGTCTCCGCCATGACGCCTACTCCTTCTCCGGCAGGAAATGCCGGTGAACGGTCCCTTGCGGGATCGGTTGTCCGCCATCCTCGGTGTCGACGATGGCGATCTTCACTCCCAGCTTCTGCGCCAGCGCCAGGAACTTGTCCCGGTCCTGGCGCAGGGCCTCGGCCGAGCGGTAGTGCTCGAAGCGGAAGCTCGCGCCGGCCGCGCCGTTCTCGATGCGCAGGTACTCGTGGACGCCGGTCCCGTTCTCCTTCTCGCCCTCGAGGCTGAAGGACTCCGAGCCCGGACGGCCCGAGGCGGTGATGACGAACCGGAAATCGAGGAGCTGGGCGATGACGCCCAGGACCTCCATCTGCCAGCGCGCCGAAACGGCCGCCGTGGCGCGCTCGATCTGGCGCTTCTTCGACTCGCTCTTGTACTCCGCCTCGGCGACCAGGCCGGACGGGGTGACGGAGAACTTGACCCCGTCGGCGCCGACCTTGGCCAGGGCGCGCTTGAGCGCTTCCTGGAGGAGCGGGGCGGTGTCGAGCTCCGTGAGCCACTCGACGAACTGCGGGTCATCCTGGCCGAGCCGGGCCATGAGCTCGGCGTCGACCTTGGGGGCCTTGGCCTTGCTCTTGAACTTCTGTGGCGCCGGCGCCGGGATACGGACGCGTGAATAGCTCTTGTAACCGATGTCGCAGGGCATGGATTACCTCCGTGTCGGTTTTTTCGGTCCATGAATTTTCAGGGAACCGCCTATGCTTTAGCGGTTTTTCGACGGAAAGTCAACGGCTGGCGGAATAAAAAAACCGGCCCTTGGCGGGTCGGTCGGTCAGATCACGCGCAGGATGGTGACGTGTCCGTTGATGATCTGGATGTTGAAGATCCGGGTCACGTCGGCGCCGCAGGCACAGCAGCGAACGACGATGAACCGCGGTTCCCCGGCATTCTCCATCAGAAGCGACGGCAGACCTTGGTACGGCAGATGATCGCAGCTGCGGCGGCTGATCTTGGCCGGGCGGCAATGCTTGCAGGGCCGGTAGCCGGCCTCGACGGCGTCCTCCCAGAAGAGGAAGAAGACGCGATTCTCCCGGCGCGCTTTCTTGCCGCTCCAGCAGTCCAGACGGCCGAAGATCTTCTGCGTCCTGATGCCGGCGTAGCGGCCGGGGAACGGAACCACGGATTCGCGCCCGCGGATCAACACCTTATACAGCTTCATGACGCCTCCCGGGTCGGACAAAAGAGCTGACAGGGCACCATAGCCGGGACCGGCTGGGCTGTCAAACGACCGGAACGCCCTTTTTCAGGCCGCATTTTCGGCTATCTTGTGATACAATCAGGCGGTCGCGGCGCTGGCCGCCCCCAACCCCGGCAATCATATGGACCGCAAACACGCCATCTCCGTCCTGCTGGCCATTCTGCTCGTCGCCGCCTCCGGAGCGGCCTACTACTTCGGCGCCGGCGGACGGTCGGCCAAGCCGCTGCTCAAGATCGGCTCGCTGAACTACGTCCAGGGCGGCAGCCTGATCACGGTCTGCCGGAACGGGAAAGTTTTTGACGGCCCGTACACGCCCTCAGCTGACCAGCCCGCCAACTACCGATACGCGGCCAAGCTGGACAGCGGGACCATGGACAAGGTCCGTGCCTCTCTCGGCAGCGGGTCTTTCAAGTATTATCGGAGTTACCGCGTTCCCGGCGCCGCCGACGGCGATTTCGAGGTCACGGCCGAATACGACGCCGGCGCGCAGACGGCAGAACCGACCGACCAGGACATCGATAACTATCGCGGTCTGATCGAAACGCTGGCCCTCAACCACTCGGTCATGGACCGGTCGGGCCAGCCGCTGATCCTCAAGGCGTCTCCGCTCCGCGGCGTCTGCGCCGCCCAAGTGCCGCCCGGCGGCGCCGTCGTCGGCCCGACCGGGGACGACGCGGCCATCGTCTGGCCGGCTCCGCCCGGCTCGGCGCCCCAGGGCAAGGCCGAAGTGTCTTTCGGCGAGACCTTCTTCCTGAACAAGGCCGGCGACGAGACGCGCATCAAAGGACAGGATATCAAGATCAGGGCGACCAAGATCTCGGAATACTGCCCGGGAGCGGCCGACCAGGGGTCTGCTGCCGGCCAACCGGGTTCCTGCGCGACGCCCAAGACCGACTACGTCGAGGAATACGAAATAGTTATCGACGGCCGAACCTTCAACGGCCGCGATTACCGGGCCAAACCGGGCGACCGGATCAAGCTGCAGATCATCCATCCGGACCTGTCCGGACTCTTCCGCGTCTACGACCTGGAATTCAAATGCGCCGGAACGACCGGGCAGGAGAACGTCTACTGCTGGGACAGCGTGGCCTACGATTCGGGCATGGCGGAGTGGTGCGACAAGATCACCTATGAAGCGCCCGAGGCCGCGGGCCTGGTCACGGCCGAGTCGGCCAGGGACGCCTGTCGGGAGATGGTCGCCGTCCGGCGCGGCCTGGAAAGCGCCTGCCTGCTGATCCAGGACGCGGGCCGCCGCGACCGCTGTTACGAGACGCTGGCCTGGAACAAGCCCGAACTCTGCGGCCTGGTGCGCGACCCCAAGGCCTATTGCTCCTGCGGCAGGAAAAGCGGGCCGGATCGGAATCTCTGCCTGGAGCAAGTGATCGGCGCCGACCCGGCTTTGGCCAACAATTGGAACCTGTGCAACGGACTCCAGCCGCTCCGCGGCGCCTGCCTGCACATCGAAGCCCTCAGGACCGAGGATATCGGTCTCTGTTCCGGCATCGTCATATATA
>JBAIXY010000135.1:0-22905 GCA_037916205.1 Vicinamibacterales bacterium
TCGAAGGTCTCCTCGTCGGCGTCTATCTTATAAGAATAGAATTTGACCTCGATGCCGTAGAGCAGGGTGTGCTTGGAGGCGATGCCGGGCGCGATCTTCTCCATGGCGTCGAGCATCTCGACGATCCCCTGCAGATGCCGGTGCGGGATGGCCAGGGCCAGGTCGCCGGGCACGGCCTCGGGCGCGGTAAGCGTCGGCTGGACCAGCCAGGACTTCAGCTTCTCCTCCTTGGAGCGCCGGCCGTCGCGCAGGTCGCCGAGCCGCTGGACGAGAACGCCGCCGCCGGCCAGTTTGTTGGCGAGACCCGAGATGTACTTGCCGTAGCCGAGCGGATCGTCGAACGGCTCGGTGAAGGTCTGGGTCATCAGCACGGCGAAGTTGGTGTTGAGGCTCTTCTTTCCTTTGTAAGAATGGCCGTTGACCGTCTTCAGGCCGCGGTAGTCCTCCTGGGCGACGAAGCCGTCAGGGCACATGCAGAAAGTCCGCACCCGGTCGCCGTTGCGCGACTCGAAATAAAGTTTGGCCTCGTAGAGGAGGTCGGTGATCTGACGGAGCGTGTCGGAGCGGACCTCGACGCGGACGCCGACGTCGATGCCGTTGTTGCGGAGCTTTAGACCGAGGGCGCGGGCCTGGCCGGCGAACCATTCGGCGCCGAAGCGGCCGGGCGCGACCACGACGTGCTGGGCCGCGGTCTCGGCGCCGTCGCCGGTGCGCAGCAGGTAGCCGCTCGCGCCGACGCGGACGATCTCGCTCACCGGCGTGTCCACGCGGATGGTGACGCCTTTGCCGAGTAGATGCTTGCGGATGTTCTCGACGATGGTGAAAGCGGTGTCAGTGCCGAGGTGGCGGATCGGAAAATAGGCCAGGTCGAGGTTCGAGGACAGCGCCTGGGTCCGGAGCGACTGGACCTTCTCCCAGCGGAGCGGGTCGGACTTGGCCTCGACGAGATCCGGCTTGCCGCCGAAGGCGATGTAGCGGCCGTCCACGTAGGCCATCAGTTCGCCGAAGCGGCTCTCGCCGACGCACTGGCCGACCGTGCCGCCGACGCAGCTCGAAAGGTCGAGCTTGCCGTCGGAAAAAGCGCCGGCGCCGCCCCAGCCCGAGGTGGCGTTGGCCCGGTCGCCGGCGGCGCGGATCGGGCCGCGCTCGAACACGACGACGCGCGCCTGGGGAGCGCGCTCGATGATCTCCATGGCCGCGAACATGCCGGCGGGTCCGGCGCCGATCACGGCCGCGTCGAATTTTGCGGTGTTTTCAGGCATCTCCTTCGGACGACCCGAAATTATCCTGAAATAGCTTAATCCTTTTGGTTTTTAAGTTCAAATAGGGTTCCGTCCCGTGCCTCTTGATATTTTCCCCGCCACCCTTTATTATGGCCTCACTGTCTAAGGAAACTTCCTTGAACTGCAGTCACGTCGCCTGCGACGTGAAGGCGAGCGGCCCTTGCGCGACAGCAGGGGCGAACGAGCGCCGAGTGAGCCCCTGCGACAGCGCAAGGGGCAAGCGAGCCGGGGGCGGCTAGCTCAGTTGGTTAGAGCGTCACATTGACATTGTGAAGGTCAGAGGTTCGACTCCTCTGCCGCCCACCATCAAAAACGACCCAGACCTGTTCTGGGTCGTTTTTGATCCGATGTTTGCGAAAGCTAGCTTTTCAAAACCGCACGGATCTCCGGCGGAAAGTCGGATATATCCTGTATCTGGCGCACTTCGACAACGCCGTCCTTGAAGGGCACTCGCTTGGCCCATTCGATCGCCTCCGTCTTCGACTTAACCTGGATGATCCAGAAACCTTCGACCAGGTCATTCGGGTCCGGGAACGGCCCGTCGGTCACGGCGGTCTTGCCTTGAGAAAAGGTGACCCGCGCCCCCGCCGAACTCGGTTTAAGCCCGTCGAGCGCAATGAGCGCGCCGGCGTTCTTTAATTCGGCATTGTACTTATCCATGTCGGCGAACAGCTGTTTGTCGGGCAGAACGCCCGACTCGGCCTGCTCGCTGCCTTTCACGAGCATCATGAACCGCATATTGGTTCCGTGAATAATTAGCACGTCTTAAAAAATTATATCATTTCCCGACACCGAACGACGAACGGAGCCGTGTTGGCGAACAAAAAACCGGGCGTCGCAGCCCGGTCACCCGTCTCCTTGTTATTCCTCCCTCCCGATCGGCACGGTCGCCAGGACCACGTCGTGCAGCACGGTCGTGGAGGTCGTGCGGACCTCGCCGACCAAACGGCTCTGCAGCCGTCGGATGCGGACCTGGTACTGCGCCCAGACCCGGCGCCGCGTCGCGCCATTGGTCTCGCCCATCTTGTCCAGAGTTTCCTTGAGCTCGCGGTCCAAGACGGTCTTTTCCTTCTCGTACTC
Organism: Vicinamibacterales bacterium; assembly: GCA_037916205.1. Taxonomy (GTDB): domain Bacteria; phylum Patescibacteriota; class Patescibacteriia; order SG8-24; family SG8-24; genus JBAIWZ01. The sequence goes on from JBAIXY010000135.1 coordinate 2,364, forward strand.
GGCGGTGTAGCGGCTGATCTCGTCGTCCAGCTTCTTGTTGCACTCGTCCTGTTGGGCCTGTTTTTTGACCAGCCAGTCGATCAGCCGGTCGTTGAAGCGGGTCCAGAGCGCCTGGTAGTCCTTCTCGACATTGGCCGCGGCGATGAGTTCCCGTTTTTCCGTCGGCGGCAGGAAGGACCGGCGTACGGCGGCGATGAAGGCGGTCTTGTGGTCTGCGATCATATCGTCGTCAGCTAGATGTTCGATTCCAGGGCATTGAGCGCGCCGCGCCTGGTGCGCCTGAGCGATTCCGTGGCCAGGGCGTCGTCGCCCATCTCGGCGAAGCGCTCGAGGAAGCGGCTGAGTTCGCGCGTCTGCCCGGCGGAGACCGAGGACTCCACGAACTTTTGCGCGTCCTTGTACAGGTGGCCGGCGATGTTCTCCTTGGCCGCCCGCACCTCGGCGCCGACCTCGGCCTGCGTCAGCTTCTCGCGCGAAGCTTCGGCCGCGAAATTCTCGGCGTCTCCCTGCGGGGCCGTCTCCCGGCCTTCGCTCTTTTTCTCGCGGCTGGCCATCTCCTCCGGCCCGCCGTTGCGCTCGAACCTGGACATAGAGTTCGGTCGCCGCGCCGACCGGATGACCGGACCGGCGACAGCTGAATCATTGTGCCAAAAAGCCGTTTTTAATGCAAAACCCCGCAAATAAAAAGCCCCGCGCGGGCGGGGCTTGGCTGCGTCACGGCAGGATACGGAGCAGATCCTGGAGCGTGTCGATGACGGTGAGCCGGGGGTTGCCGGCGCGCGCGGCCTCGATCCGCTCGCGGGTGTGGAACCCGCGGGGGCAGATGTAGGCCTGGGCGCCGACCAGCCTGGCGGCCTCGGCGTCGTCCACCGTGTCGCCGATGACGGCGACGAGCTCGCGCATCGCGCCGGCTTCGGAGATCAGGCGGTAGAAGCACTGGGCCTTGTCCCGGACGTCTCCCTGCACGTGGCAGAAGAGGCCGGAGAAGCCGTTGCGCTCGACCGCCTCGGACAGCTTGCCCGAATCGTAGGCGCTCACCAGCATGCTGCGGTGCCCGCGGGCGACGCAGGCGCGCACGGTCTCGAGCGCGTCCGGGAAGCAGACGGCGGGCGTCCCCTTCTCCTTGAACCCGGCGCGCATGATCTGGTTGAGGTCGTCGGCGGTGACGTTCGCCGGGATCCCGTGCGGCCAGTAGAAGGTCTTCATGAAGTCCGCTCCGACCTCGTTGCGGTAGTCGTCGAGCGACGGGCAGGGCAGGCCGTAGTGGCGGAAGATCCGCTGGACGCCGCACTCGTAGATGTGGTGCATGTCGTCCTGCAGAGTGCCGTTCCAGTCGAACAGGCAGAGTATCGGCGAAGGGCCGTTCGTTGATCTCATCGCTTGCCTCCTTGGTAGACGCGCAGTCCGGCGCGCCGTTCGTCGCAGCCGTCCTCCGGCTTGGGGGCCGGGGGACGCCGAAGGTAGTGGTACCAGACCCGCATGAGGATCAGGCCGACCATCGGCAGGTATCCGGCGCACGCGGCCCACATCCGATCGTGGGACGTGCCGTAGGCACCGACGATGATCATGGGGAACAAGAGCAGGATGAAAAGCAGGAACCGCCAGGGTTCCGGCAGACGGTCGTACCAGCGGTTGAGCTTGTACATTTATGGCTCCGTGGATTGGGAAGGAACTTCAGGGCATCTTGCCTCAATTAAGCGGTTTGTCAAGCCGTGACGCATAAATAAAACCCCGGAGCCATTGAGACAGCTCCGGGATTTTGGTCGGCCCGGATGGATTCGAACCATCGACTACCGCCTTATAAGGGCGGTGCTCTACCACTGAGCTACGGGCCGAAGAAACGCAGAACCATAGTAACAACAGAACCGCTGCCGTTCAACCGGGCGCTGGCGGCCAGGCCGCGGCCCAAGTATACTGACCTCATGCAATACGCTTTCACCATCACTGCCGAAGATGCCGGCTCCAGGCTGGATGTCTTCCTGACCCGGCAACTTGCCGGTCGTTCCCGCTCCCAGGTCCAAAAGCTGATCAAGGACGGCGTCGTCCTGCTGAACGGCAAAGTGCCGACGCCTCACATCGCCCTGCGTGCCGGCGACAAGATATTTTTCGAATTACCCGAGGCGCCAGCGGCTGCTGAAGGGCTCAAGCCGCGCCCGGACATTTCCATCCCCGTCGTCTACGAGGACGACGACGTCCTGGTCGTCGACAAACCGAGCGGCCTGCTGGTCCACCCGACGGTCCGGGACGAAACGGACACGCTGGCCAACGCTCTCGTCGCCCAGTTCCCCCAGATCGCCGGCGTCGGCGAAGCGCCTGACCGCCCGGGCATCATGCACCGGCTGGACAAGGACGCCTCGGGCCTGATGGTCGTCGCCAAGGACCAGGCCGCTTACCTGTCGCTGAAGAAACAGTTCCAGGACCGCACGATAGACAAGGAGTACAGCGTGCTGGTCCAGGGCCGCCCGCCGAAGGATTCGGGAACCGTGTCGCTGGCCATCGGCCGGGCCGCCGGCGGCGACAAGATGGCCGCGCGATCCGAACCGATGGAGGGCGACCGGCCGGCCGTGACCCACTACCGCGTCGAGAAACTCTTCGCCGACGCCTCGCTCCTCACCGTGAAGACCGAGACCGGCCGGACGCACCAGATCCGGGCCCACTTCAAGGCGCTCGGCTGTCCGGTCGCCGGCGACCCGCTCTACAAGCCGGCGCGCGGCCGGCGGCTGGCTGTCGCCCGGCTCTTCCTGCATTGCTCACGCCTGGCTTTCAGCCATCCGGCCACCGGCCGGCGGCTGGAATTCCGCTCTCCCCTGCCTCCGGACCTGCAGAAAGAACTCGATAAGCTGCGCCCCGAATGACCGCGGCCGCTTGACTTGAACGTTCAGGCGGCCTATGATATCGTCGTTCAAACCGGCAACCGCCCGAGCGGGCAGGTTGCCTCTGCATCTATAAGGGATCCAGCAATATGGCCGAAGATACGCAAAAAACGGGAACGGGAGCCGAAACCGCGGCTGAACCGGCCGCCGAAGCGGCCAAGGAAGCCGTCGCCGCCGGCAAGGATATCAAGGACCTGGACTCCATCCGCTCCGGCATGGTCGTGCGCGTCCACCAGAAGATCAAGGAAATGACGCCCAAGGGCGAGGAGCGCGAGCGCATCCAGGTCTTCGAGGGCACGGTCATCGCCGTCAAAGGCAAGGATGCCGCCAGCCGGACCATCACCGTCCGCAAGATCTCCAGCGGCGTCGGCGTCGAGCGCATCTTCCCGCTGCGCCTGCCGACCATCGCCAAGATCGAGGAGATCCGCCGGCTGCGCACCCGCCGGGCCAAGATCTACTTCGTCCGCACCTCGAAGCGGCATCTCAAGGAAGAGAAGGCCTCCTGACAGAAAGAATTCAAAACGCCCGCCGGTGACGGCGGGCGTTTTATTTTCCTTTGATCGGCTTAGCGGCTCAGCGCCATCGAGTAGAAAGCGGCATCGATGACCGGCTGGCCGTAGGTGTAATCCGTGAGCTGGGTGTCGGGCACGATGTCGACCCGGCTCGGCCAGTTCTTGCCGAAGATGTCGGCCAGGACGTACGGGCTGACGATCCAGTGCAGAACGCCCTGTTCGCTGACCGAGTAGATCCGCGGCGAGGAAGCGGCCCGGACCAGCCGGTAGCCCGGCCGGTAGAGGACGTTGCCGCCGAGCGGCATCGAGGCCAGCGAGCTCGCGGGAACGGACCTGACCGAAGCGAAGCTCTGGTACCAGCCGTAGAACTGGCTCTCGGTGGCGAAGAGATAACGCTTGCCGTCGGTGGCCGCCAGGTAAACGGAGCGTCCGCTGTCGGCCTTGACCAGGTGGCCGGAGAGCCGCCTGACGCCCGCGGCGGTGCGCACGAGCACGGTCTGCGAAGCGGTCTTCAGCACGGACTGGCCGGAGACGCCCTCGATCCAGGCGATCTGGCCGCTGCCCACGTCGATGTCGCGGACCTGCGCGGCGGTCGGGATGATGGTGGCCTTGCCGGCGGCGTAGGCCAGGACGTTCTTGCCGACGATGGCGCCGGCGGCGGCATTGCCGTCAGCGTCGAAGGCGTCATGCAGCACGTATTCCGGGCTGACTATCTGCTCGCCGTCGGTGTCGGAATTGGCGCGGTGCACCAGCGTGCTGTTGCCGTCGGCCGAGACCAGCCGGACGAAACCGTCGTCCATGAAGCGGGCCTTGACCGGCACTTGCCGGCGCAGGATGGTCTTCTCGGTGTAATAGCCGCTGGTCTTGATCAGCGAGACCTTATCGATGAGGTTGGTCAGCAGGTCGGTAGAGTTGACCAGGACCGTGCCGCTGTCGACGTCCTCCAGCCGGGTGATGTTCGGCGGGACGTCGCGCTGGATGATCGGCGAGGCCTGGCCGCCGGCGACGTAGGCGTAGACTATGCGCTTGTCGTAATCCCAGCGCTTGGTCGAATACTCCCAGGCCGCGCTGCCCTTCCCGTCGGTGTAGAAATACTTCTGGATCGCCCGGTCATCGCCCTGGCCGATGGCCTGGGTGGTCTGGCCCTCGTTGCGGAAGACGCGGAACCAGTTCTCGCCGGACCGCATGTTCAGCCAGTACAGGGCCGGTCCGGAGAAGGCGTAGTTCAGGACCATGTAGCTGTCGAGCCGCCGCAGGCCGGCGCGGTCCTTGATCATCAGGTTGTAGGCCGGTCCGGGGACGCTGGTCCAGGCGATGCGGCCGCCGGCGGTCACCGGATGCTTGTCGTCGTAGGTGTTGTTGGAGACCTGCCGGACGGCGGCGCCGTCGAAGGACCAGATCTCGCGGTCCGATCCGTCGGTCGCGGTCCAGACGACGAGGCCGTCGGCCGCGTCGTAGTTGCCCTTGACGGGATCGAAGAAGTCGGCCGGATCGTTCCAGTCGGAAACGGAGATCTCGGCGAGCAGGGTCGTCTTGACGCCGTCGTAGGCGTAGAGCCTGCGGGTCTGGCCGATATCGTTGAGCTCGGTCCAGGCGACCAGGTCGCGGTCGACCTTGTAGGACTCGATGCGCCAGTCGCCGGCGTCATGCGCCAGGTTGGTCACGTACCAGGGCGAGACCAGGGTCGAGACCGCCGGGGTCTCGGCCGCCCGGACGCCGAAAGGCAAAACCAGGCCGCTGACGAGCGTGCTGATAGCGATGGCCGAGTAAAAAAGTTTGGCTAATTTACGCATAATATTTGTTGGCAAAGCGTTACGAACCAGTATTTATAGCACATTTTAGCTCGGTTGTCAACCCTGCGGACGGGCATAGGCCCGCCCTTTCTGTAGACAGGAGCGAGGCAAATATTCGGCTAAAATAAGCGATGATACTGGCTCGCTGGCGCCGCCTCTTCGGCACCCCTCCCTCCAAGATGTATAATTAATATGTTATGGACGTCGATTTTCTGGACAATATCGGCCAAGGGGGGCAAGCCCAGCCGCCGGATAAGCCGGCGGCGCCTCCCGCCGCCGCGTCCTCCGCGGAAACGCCAACGCCGCCGCCGACGGCCCCGCTCCAAGCGGAGCCGGCGCCGTCCGCTTCCGGCCCGCCAATGGATTCCGGCGGCCCGGCCCACTCCGGCCCGCCGGTCGAACAGCCGGCCCTGAACATCCCGGCGGGCGGCCCCGTCTTCGTCGAACAAGCGGACCACGAACAGGGCTTCGCCGAATTTTTCGACCGCCAGATCAAACCCCTGCTGGTCGGTCTGGAGACGGCCCGCCTGGCCGCCGCCGCAGAGGTCAAACGCCGGAAACCGATCGGTTACGCGCTGATCGCCTGCTTCGTGATCGGCGGCATCTGGCTGGACGTCGCTTCCAAAGCCGAGGGCCATCTGTTCATAATGATCATCGTCGCGGCCCTCTTCATCCTGGCGTTCGTCCAGGCGCCGATCTTCCAGTTCAACCAGCGCGAAAAACTGGCCATTTTGCCGGTGGCGGTGCGCTTCTTCGGCGATCTGAACTATGTCCCCGCCGGCGGCCTGAGCGCCGAAGAGGTGCGGCGGACGCTGGTCGTCCCGATCGCCCCTTACGCCGCGCCGGAATGCGCGGTCATCGACACGATCAGCGGCTTGCGAAACGGCAGAAATTTCTGGATCAGCCGGGTGAAGACCGGCATCGGCAGCGGCAAACACCACCGGACGCTGTTCGACGGCGACCTGCTGATCGCCGAACTGCCGCACGAGTCGCCCAACGTGACCGTGGTCCGGACCGATCTCTCGGCGGACGACATCTATTACCAGGGCAAAAAACTGGAGCACATCGACCTGGAAAGCCCGGATTTCGAAAAAAAGTTCACGGCCTTCGGCACCGACCAGGTCGAGGCCCGCGTGATGCTCACCCCGGACGTCATGGAAGACCTGACGACGCTGGGCTCGCTGCCCGGGCTGGCCGGCACCCGCTGCAGCTTCGTCGGCGCCCGCCTGTGCATCGCCCTGGCCGGAACTCGCCAGCTGTTCCCGCCGTCCGGCGTCGACGTTTCCGCCTTCGATACGGCCGACCTTCACGTGTTCCTGGCCCGGATGCACCGCCTGTTCGCCATCATGGACCTGGTCCAGGGCAAGGGCCGGGACCTCGAGTCGGCCGGCGACCAGACCTGACCCCGCGGGATCGACCGAAAACCGCCCTTCTCGGGGCGGTTTATTCGTCTTCTCTTATTAAGGCCGATATCACGTTCCGGCGTTTTTCATTCGGCGCCTGGCCAGTTCCTGAGCTATCTTTTCGCTCAGAAACCTGACCTTTTCGGCCGTCCGCTTCTCCGCCATTTCGTCGCCGCCCCGCCGAGCCGCGTCGGCGGCGCCCTCGAGATACGGGTTCCGGTGCCCCGCGACCGCCGCCGGGTCGCCTTTCTTGAACGCCTCGATGGCCTCCTTGAGCTGCCGGTGATGCCGCAGATCGACGGCGTCATTGTCGTCGAAACGGATGGCTCCGATGAACGCGCAGCGCTCGAGGAAATTTCCGGGGGTGTTCTCCGGAGAGGCCTTGATCGCTTTCAGGCGTTCGGCCAGTTCGGCGTCCCAGCTCTCGCTCTGCCAGCCGGCTTCGAGCGCCTGCCTCACGGCGTCCAGTGTCTCGTTCGCCTCGGCGCCGGCCGCCGGCCGGAGCAGTTCTGTCTTGCGCTCCCGGACCCGGTCCTGCAGCTGGTCAAGGCGACGGCTCCACGCCGGATCAGGGATCATGATGCTGGGCAGCGGATCGACGATCTCGCCGACCCTTTCGATCTGCACCAGATTATTCAGCGCCCGGCGCTGCTGTTCATCGAGGCTTTGGCCGCGTTGTTCGAGATCTTCGACGATGCGCTCGAAGACGATCTTGTCGACGGCGCCGGATGTCAGGGAGCGGTGGCCTTTGAGGTCCATCGTCTCCAGGTCCGCCAGCCTCTCGACGTACGGTTCCTGCTCGCCGGTCTCGAGCGCGGTCTCCAACGACAGCGATCCGAGATATTTTTCCAGCCGACCGCAGGCTTCGTCCTGCAACGGGGCGTTCTCCTCCTCCTGCCTGAGCTCTTCTTCGCTCTTCGGCTTGCCGCTCCAGATGTCGATGACGTCGCCGGCCATATGGTTGGTCACTTCAGGACCTTTTTAAGGTATTGACCGGTCCAGGAGGCTTTGACCTTGGCGACGTCGCGGGGCGTGCCCTCGGCCACGACCCTGCCGCCGGCGTCGCCGCCTTCGGGCCCGAGATCGATGACCCAGTCCGCGGACTTGATCACGTCCAGGTTGTGCTCGATGATCAGCACCGAATTGCCCTTGTCGACCAGCTGGTTCAGGACGCCGAGCAGCCGCTTGATGTCGTCGAAGTGCAGGCCGGTCGTCGGCTCGTCGAGGATGTAGAGGGTCCGGCCGGTGGCGCGGCGCGACAGTTCGGTGGCCAGCTTGACGCGCTGGGCCTCGCCGCCGGAGAGGGTGGTCGCCGGCTGGCCGAGCTTCAGGTAGCCCAGGCCGACGTCCTTGAGCACCGACAGCTTCTCGCTGATCAGCGGCCGGTCGGCGAAGAACTTGGCCGACTCCTCGACCGACATCTCCAGGACGTCGGCGATGGTCTTGTCCTTGTAGTGGATCTCCAGAGCCTCGGCGTTGTAGCGCTTGCCGCGGCACTCGGTGCAGTCGATGTAGACGTCGGGCAGGAACTGCATCTCGATGCGGACCATGCCCTCGCCGCCGCAGGCCTCGCAGCGGCCGCCGCCCTTGACGTTGAAGCTGAACTTGCCGGCGTCGTAGCCCTTCATCTTGGCCTCGGGCACCTCGGTGAACAGGTCGCGGATGACGGTGAAGACGCCGGTGTAGGTCGCCGGGTTGGAGCGCGGCGTCCGGCCGATCGGCGACTGGTCGATGCTGATAACCTTGTCCAGTTCGTTCATGCCCTTGATCTCCTTGTGGGCGCCCGGCGGTTCCTTGGCCCGGTAGATCTTCTTCATCAGCGCCCGGCTCAGGATGTCGACGATCAGGGTGGACTTGCCGGATCCGGAAACGCCGGTGACGCAGACCAGGAGACCCAGCGGCACGCGGACGTCGACGTTCTTCAGGTTGAACTCGCTGGCTCCCTTGATCAGCAGGCTCTTGTTGGTGCCGCGGCGGTAGCGCTTCGGCACGGGGATCGTCTCCCGGCCGGTGAGATACGCGCCGGTCAGGGAGTTGCGGTCGCGGCGGATCTCGGCGGGCGTGCCCTCGGCGATGATCTTGCCGCCGAACTCGCCGGCGCCCGGACCCATGTCGATGACGAAATCGGCGGCCTCGATGGTGGCGGCGTCGTGTTCGACGACGATGACGCTGTTGCCCAGGTCGCGCAGCTTCTTCAGGGCCTCGATCAGGCGGTCGTTATCGCGGGAGTGCAGGCCGATCGACGGCTCGTCCAGGATGTAGATGACGCCGGAGAGCCCGGTGCCCAGCTGGGTGGCCAGCCGGACGCGCTGGAGTTCGCCGCCGGAGAGCGAGATGGCCGAGCGGTCGAGGGTCAGGTAACCAAGGCCGACGTCGACCAGGTTCCTCAGGCGCATGGCGGCCTCGCGGAGGGCCTGGGCCGAGATCTTGGCCTCGCGCTCGGAGAGCGGAGCCTCTTTTTCCTTTTCCTTGTCCTTGTTCTTGCCTTTGGCCGCCTTGCCTGCGCCGTTCTTCGACGGCGTCAGCGACGCGAAGAAGACCGCGGCCTGTTCGATGGAGAAGCCGACGATGTCGGAGATGGTCTTGCCGCCGTAGGTGACGCCCAGGGCCTCGGGCCGGAGCCGCTTGCCTTTGCAGGTGGGACAGGTGACCACGTTCATGTAGCCCTCGATCTCGTGGCGGACGTAATCGGAATCCGTCTCCTTGTAGCGCTTCTCCAGGTTGGGGATGACGCCCTCGAAGGCGGCCTTCTGGCCCTCGACCAGGTACTGTTCGACGCCGGTGCCGTAGAGCACCAGGTTCAGGGACTTCTGGTCCAGCTTGTCGACGGGCGCGTCGACCGAGAAGCCGTGCGTCTCGGCCACCTGCTGCAGGAGCTTCATGTACCAGTTCTGGTTGCCGGCGATGCGCGTCCAGGGCTTGATGGCGCCCTGGGCCAGGGTCAGGCGGCGGTTGGGGATGACCAGGTCGGACTCGACCTTCAGCTTGGTGCCGAGGCCGGTGCAGTCCGGGCAGGCGCCGTGCGGACTGTTGAACGAGAAAAGCCGCGGCTCGAGCTCGGGCAGGTGGATGCCGCAGTTGGTGCAGGTCAGGCGCTGGCTGTAGGTAGCGTCCTCGCCGGTGTCCTCGCGCCAGACGGTCAGGAAGCCGTCGGCCAGGTCGAAGGCCTTGGCGATCTGCTCCTCGAGCTTGGGCGACTCGTCGTGCTGCTGGTAGCGGCCGATGACGATCTCGATGGTCGAGCGCTTCTCCTTGTCGCGGCGCACGGATCGGATCTCGTCGAGCGGCCCGAAGACGCCGTCATAGCGCACTTCGCCGTAGCCGCTCTTGCCGGCCCAGTCCAGTAGATGGCGATGCAGGCCCTTCTCGTCGCGGACGACCGGGGCCAGGACGGCCAGCGGCGTTTCGTCGATGAGCGCGCGCAGGCGCTTGGCGATCTCGTGCGGGCTCTCGTGGGTGACGGGACGGCCGCAGATCGGGCAGTGGGGGCGGCCGGCGCGGGCGAAGAGCAGGCGCAGGTAATCGTAGACCTCGGTCACGGTGCCGACCGTCGACCGCGGATTGGCCGAGATGGTGCGCTGCTCGATGGCGATGGTCGGCGACAGGCCGACGATCTCGTCGGCGTCCGGCTTGTCCTGAAGTTCGAGGAACTGGCGCGCGTAGGACGACAGGCTCTCGACGTAGCGGCGCTGGCCTTCGGCGTAGATGGTGTCGAAAGCGAGCGATGATTTGCCCGACCCGGAGAGGCCGGTGATGACCACGAACTTTTCCTTGGGGATCTCCGCGTCGATGTTCTTCAGGTTGTGGACGCGGGCGCCCTTGATGACGATCTTGTTGGCGATGCTGGGCATGTGGGGTCTGCAAGCGCGGCTCGCGGGGCCGCTCTCCGGCCGCGCGTCCCCGATTTTAAGGCGGAAACGGCGGGCGGGCCTAAGATAGTTCCGAGTTTATCAGGCGACCGATGCTTTGGCAAGAGTGAAGGGGCGGCGGCCTTTCGATGCCCCTGATCATTCGGTAAAAACAACGATCCCGCCCATTGGGGCGGGATCTGGTTAGTCGTGTTCAACGACAGTCAGGGCAATGCGGACCGCGGTCAGAAGCCGCATTCAGACTTGTTCGGATATTCATCGGGTCGCCTCATGAAGCACTTCTTCAGTTCGTTCACTTTAAGATTATAGCCGCTCTCCTTTAACTGTTCGGAAAAATCGCTGGTGTTCCTGCATTTCAAGGGGTTGCACTTGGCATTGAAAGTGGGGCTGGGATCGCATTCATTGCTTTCCACATTCAGGACCTTGGGCATGCAATCTTCATCTTTCCCGCAGCGGGCGCCGAGCATGCCGGTCGTACAGACGCTGAAGTCGGTCATATATGACAAGCAGTGGCAGCTCTGGCAATCCGAGTTTTCATTGCATCGCGCTCCGATGGCGCCGCTGGTGCAGGCCCTGGCGACGTTGGCCGCGCAGTGATTATTGGCGCACTGGCTGTTCCAGTCGCACATGGCGCCGACACTGCCGTCGGTGCAGATAAAGTTCGGCGCGCAGAACCTGCCCGCGGGGCATTCCTCCTCATTGCAATAGATGATCTTCTCGCCCTTGGGGATGCACATGTCGTTCTTGCAATCCATGCCGCTCTGGCATTCGCTCTTGCCGTCGCACCAGCTGTAGGCCGTGCCCGGGCTGCAGTGATTGCGGCCGAGGGTCTGGCATTTGAAGCCGGGCTTGCACTCGCTGTTGCCGGCGCAGGGCGCGCCGACCTCTCCGGCGCTGCAGGAATTGGCCCAGTTGGTCTGACAAATGCCCGACGCGCAATCCTTGTTGTCATCGCAGGTGTCACCCGGCTGGCCGCCGTCGCACCGGCCCTTGGAACTGCAGTAGCCGGAGCAGCAGAAATCGTTCTTGCCCTTGCCGCCTTCCAAGCCGCCGCCGCCGCAAGGCCGGCCGTCAGGCAGACAGTTGGAACAGATCCAGAGGTCGGCCGCGGAAGCCTGGGCCGCGGAGCCGCCTTGCGGCTGTCCTGGTTGGCCGGTCTGTCCGGGCTGGGCGGGCTGTCCCGGTTGGCCCGCGGCCGGTTTGTTCATGCCGCACCTGGTCTTGACCGCTTCGTCAGTGAAGGTCTTGTTGCCCTGCGCGTCGGTCGCCACTTCGGGCGGCGCGCCGCCCATCGTCGAGGTCCGCGGCCGGCGGCACCTGGTGACGCTGTCATCGCAGTCTTTGACGGCCGGGTCGTTGGCGGCGGAGGCCTTCCGGACGCAGCTCTTTCCGGTGCACTGCGCCAGCGCTTTCAGTCCGGCCGGCCCCGGTTTTCCGCTGACGGCGGTCTTGACGCAATCGCCCTGGTCCGGCGGCGTGCCGTCGGGCTTGCCGTAGACCGTGTACTTGTCGCCGCAGGGGGCGCACAACTCGGTGTTGACGCAGCCGATGAACATCTGCCGTTTGATCAGCGGGATCTTGGGGAGCTGCAGCCTGACCGTGTCGGGATTGATGGTGTTAAGCAGCAGGTAGGCGCCCATGGTCAGGAAGAGGCCGATGAGCGCGTCGGTGATCCGCCGTTTGCCCTTGCTCACTTTCTCGGCGTCGCCGCCGGCGGTCAGGTACTGGAAGCCGCCGATCATCATCATGACCGCGGCCAGCATGCCGGCGATGCCCACGCCGTACTGATAGAGATTGCTGAGGTATTCGCCGAGATCGACGAAGTTCTCGATCGCGCCGATGCGCACGGACAGGGTGAAAGGCGGCGATTTGGCGTAGCACTGACCCTGCATCGACGAGGCGTCGCCGCCCTTGGGGCAGATGCCGCCGGGCACGAAGCAGCGGTCGCCCAGGCAGCAGCCCGGATCGACCAAGCACCCCGGATCGCTGGCGAAAGCCTTGTTGCACTCGACCGGCATCCAGCAGAGCTGGTCGCGCATCGCCGTCATGTCGACGACGGTCTGGGCGCCGGCCTCGGTCAGGCCTCGTGGGAAATAAAAGGGCAGCAGGACGAGCATGAAAATGAAGAACAGGTGGAATCCGGCCGCCGCGCCGAAGACCGCCGTCCTTGACCTTAAGCTGAATCTCCGCCCGATTATCCTCATGTATCTCTATTTTAGCAGTTCATCTATCAGTTTTACAAAGATGTTCTCCGGGATCGAGCCCTCGACGCGCTGGCCGTTGAAAAAGAAGGTCGGCGTGCCGCGGATCCCGGTTTCCTGGGCGAAGCGCACATCCGCGTCAACGGCCTCTTTGTAACGGTTGTCGGCCAGGCAATAACTGAACTGTTTGGTCTCGAGGCCGACCTCCTGGGCATAGCGGGACAGGTCCTGGAGGCCGAAGGCTCCTTGGTAGGAATACAGCTTGTCGTGATAGGGCCAGAATTTCCCCTGCTCGCGGGCGCACTCGGCGGCAACGGATGCCTGCAGGGCCTCGGGATGGATGTCCAGCGGGTAATAACGGTAGATGAACTTGATCCGGTCGCCGTACTTGGCCATCACGCTCCGGATGACGCTGGCCGATTCCCTCGAATAGGGGCAGCCGAAGTCGCCGAACTCGACGATGGTCAGTTTGGCCCCGCTCTCCAGGCCAAGCGACGGATGACTGCCGCCCTCCAGGTCGGACCGGTCGACGTAGGAAGCGGAGTAACTCTGGCTGTTGGTCAGGGACGTGAAACTGCTCTCGAATTGCGGCAGTTCGACGATCTCGCCGCGGCGGAGCTTGTCGTAGTAGAACCAAATGCGGTATCCGAAGAACAGCACCGCGGCCAGCAGCGCCAGGAACACGATCCAGCCGAAGAACGAGCGGGCCGCCTTCTTGCCGTCCTTCGTCTCCGCATTAGCCTCCATACGCGGTCATTATAGCGGAGCCGGGCACGGCCAACAACCGGTCAAGGGCCGGATTGACACTGCCCGGCTCGCGTGATAAAAATAGCTCACGAGTTTTAATCATTACGCCCCGAGAACGCGTCGCGACGGGGTCTGCCAACGATGATAAATTACCTGAACATAGCCCAGATCGCCGTGGCCGCTCTTCTGACGACCGCGATCCTGCTGCAATCCCGCGGCACCGGACTTGGCTCCACTTTCGGCGGCGAGGGCAACATCTACCGGACCAAACGGGGCATCGAGAAGACCCTCTTCCACAGCACCATCGTTTTCTCCGTGCTGTTCTTCGGGCTGGCCCTCGCGGCCGTCCTGCTCCCCCAGGAATAAAAGCGCAGCGGAGACCTGACCGCGAGGTCCGGCCCCGGGCGTTGCCGGCGTCGTCCGCCGCACAACCTGTGCCATCAGTCACCAACCGCATCAAGGCTTTTCTCGGACGCCTGAGGAAGGACCGTCCGCGTCAGCCGGCATCGGGCAGCGAAAGCATCGACAAGAGGCTGGTTTTGAACCTGTCCGACAAGCGCCTGCCCAACATGAAGCAGCTCAAGCACCTGAACCGCTTCCTTTCGCCGCGCGAAAAGACGGCCATGAAGGTACTGGCGGCCCTGGTCGGCGTCGCCCTGTTTTCCGCCGGCGTCAAATTCTACAATGACCACGTCAGCATCGTCCCCGACCAGGGCGGCGACTACGCCGAGGCCGTCGTCGGCGCCCCGCATCTGATCAATCCGATCCTGACCGCGTCCAACGACGCCGACCAGGACCTGGTCAGCCTGGTCTTTTCCGGACTGATGAAGACCGACCCGAAAGGCGAGCTCGTCCCGGACCTGGCCTCGTCCTATGAGGTCTCCTCTGACGGCAAGACCTACGTTTTCCGTCTTCGCGACGGCATCCAGTGGCAAGACGGCACGGCGTTCTCATCGGGCGACGTGGTGGCGACCGTCGATTATATAAAGAATGCCTCGTGGAAGAGCCCGCACCTGGCGCAGTTCAAGAACGTCACCGTCGAGGCGCCGGACGACAAGACGGTCAAGTTCACGCTCGAGGACCCGTTCGCCCCGTTCCTGTCGCTCTTGACCATCGGCATCCTGCCCGAGCACCTCTGGCAGGAGGTCCGGCCGGAGAACGCCATCCGCGCCGACCTGAACGCCAAGCCGATCGGCACCGGACCGTTCAAGTTCAAAAGCCTGGTCAAGGACAAGAAAGGGGCGGTCAGGTCCTACACCCTGATCCGCAACGAGAACTACTACGGCGCCAAGCCCTACCTGGCCAGTTTCACGTTCAAATACTACGCCGACGTGGGCTCGGCCACAGACGCCCTGCTGAAGAAGAAGGTCGACGGCATCAGTTTCCTCCCGCCGGAGGAGCGGCAGGCCATCGACAAGCTCGGATCGGTGAAAAGCTACGTGCTCCATCTGCCGCAGTACACGGCCGTCTTCTTCAACCTGAACAAGAACGCCGCCCTCAAATCGAAGGACGTGCGCCAGGCGCTGGCGCTGGCCGTCGACAAGGACAAGATCCTGCGCGAAGCGGTGCCGGCCGGCGGCGAGCCGGTCTACGGGCCGATCCTGCCGGGCTTCGTCGGCTTCCATCCGGACGTCAAGAAATACGGTTTCGACCCGGCCGCGGCGGCCGCCCTGCTGGAAAAGGACGGCTGGAAACTGAACGCGGAGGGGGTCCGCGAACAGCAGACCGTCGACAAGGCCGGCAAGGTCACCGCCACCACGCCGCTGTCGCTGACCCTGACCACGGTCGACGCCAAGGAGAACATCGACGTGGCGCGGCTGATCCAGCAGGATTGGAACGCCATCGGCGCCAAGACCGAACTCGAGATCGAGCCGGCGTCGAAGATCCAGAAGGAAAAGATCAGGCCGCGCGATTACGACGCCCTGCTTTACGGCGAGATCCTCGGTCCGGACCCGGACCCGTACCCTTTCTGGCACTCTTCACAGAACGAGGCTCCGGGCCTTAACCTGGCCGTGTTCAGCAACCGGCGCGTCGATGAACTGCTCGAGAAGGCCCGCCTGACCACGAACGACGCCGAACGGACCACATATTACAAGGAATTCCAGGACATCCTGGCCGAGGAAGTGCCGGCCATCTTCCTGTACAGCCCGACCTACACCTACGTCGTCAGCCGGAACATCAAGAACATGGACACGGCGACCATCTTCACGCCGTCGGGCCGCTTCGCGAACGTCGAACAGTGGTACATCAACACCAAACGGGCCTGGCACTGGAAGTAGGCGCAGACTTGACTTGGAGCCTATTTTCAGGTAAACTATTCAAACGATAAGCGTTCGGATACAATAAAATAAAGGACATTTAATCAAAGCTTCCTTGAACGCGGTCACGCCGCCCTGCGGCGTGAAGGCGAGCGGAGCGCACGCGAAAGTGAGGGCGAGTCCGGGCGACCTGGACGAGCCCGAACGCGAGCGCGCGCTGGAAGCGAGCCCGCTGCGGTGGCGGAACTGGCAGACGCACTAGCTTCAGGAGCTAGCGATCGCAAGGTCATGAGGGTTCGAGTCCCTCCCGCAGCACCAGAGAAGTGTTGCCATCCTGGGATGGCGGCAGCTCCCTGGTCAGAACTCCGGCGTCCGGAACGCCGAAAAACGAAAAGTTGATGGTGGGCAGCGGAAAAGCCTTTTTCCTTTGCGCATCCTCCACTTTCCTCGACGGCTTTGTCCAAGCCCGACGATGACGGTCGCGGTTAAGTCTCAACCCTGACTCTTCAGGGTCTCAATCGATCGGGGCACAGCCCCAACGCGGCGTCCGAGGACGACCGCTTCCGGCCGACGCGACGCGCCGGCCACGATGAACAGAAATATGGTAGCAGAAGAAAGAAACCATTCCCGGCCGCACCAGCGGCCGATGCACCGCCGCGGCCCGATGGGCGACGGCGGACACCGCCGCCTGCCGCCGCGGCACCATGACCGGCACGCGCCGCCGGCCGGCGGCCAGCAGCCGCCCCAGCGGCCGATGCCGCCCCAGCGGGCCGAGTTCCGGCCGGCAGCCGGCGGCAACAAGATCCTGGCGCCCAAACTCAAGGTCTACGCGCTCGGCGGTCTCGAAGAGATCGGCCGCAACTGCACCGTGCTCGAATGCGGCGCCGACATCGTCATCATCGACATCGGCCTGATGTTCCCCGAGGAGGGCATGCCGGGCATCGATTACATCATCCCGAACTTCGCCTCGCTCAAGGGCAAGGAGCAGAACATCCGCGGCGTGATCATCACCCACGGCCACATGGACCACATCGGCGGCGTGCCGCTGACCATCGGCCGGCTGGGCTTCCCGGTCATCTACACCGCCCCGCTCACGGCCGGCATCATCCGCAAGCGCCAGGAGGAGTTCGGCAACGTCAAGCAGCTGAAGATCCAGCTGGTCAACGACTCCTCGAAGATCGCCCTCGGCCGTCACTTCGTCTTCGAGCCGTTCCACGTCAACCACAACATCTCCGACGCCTTCGGCGCCGCCATCCACACGCCCTACGGCACGATCATCTACACCGGCGACTTCAAGTTCGACTTCACTCCGATCAACGACGAGCCGGCCGACCTGACCCACATCGCCATGTTCGGCGCGCGCGGCGTCCTGGCCATGATGTCCGACTCGACCAACGCCGAGAGCCCCGGCCACCAGATCTCCGAACGCCAGGTCGGCATCGAACTGGAGCGCATCATCCAGAACGCCAAGGGACGGCTGATCATCGGCACCTTCTCGTCGCTCCTGACCCGCGCCCAGCAGATCATCACCCTGGCCGAAAAGTACGGCCGCAAGGTGCTGATCGAGGGCCGGTCGATGAACAACAACATCGAGCTGGCCCATTCGATGGGCTACCTGAACATCCGGCCGGGCACCATCGTCGAGGAGGACTCCTTCCACCGCGTGCCCGACGAGAAGCTGATCGTCCTCTGCACCGGCGCCCAGGGCGAGAAGAACGCCGTGCTCATGCGCATCGCCAACCACGAGCACCGCTACCTGCACGTCAAGCCGGGCGACGGCATCGTCTTCTCCTCGTCGGTCATCCCGGGCAACGAACGCACGGTCCAGAGCCTCAAGGACACGCTGGTCCGCCAGGGCGCGACCGTCTACCACTACCAGAACCTGGACGTCCACGCCGGCGGCCACGCCAAGCAGGAGGACCTCAAGCTGATGCTCCGCCTGGTCAAGCCGCGCTTCTTCATGCCGATCCACGGCAACCGCTTCCTGCTCGAGGCGCACGCCCGGCTGGCCGAGGAGGTCGGCATCCCCCGCTCCAACATCTTCGTGGCCGACAACGGCCAGGTCATCGAGTACGACCAGAAGGGCGGCCGGATGACCGACGAGCACCTGCTCACCGACCACGTCATGGTCGACGGGCTCGGCGTCGGCGACGTCTCCCAGGTCGTCATCCGCGACCGGGTGATGCTGGCCGAGGACGGCATCTTCGTGGTCATCGCCACGGTCGACCAGAAGACCGGCGCGCTGGTCGGCTCCCCGGACATCATCTCGCGCGGTTTCGTCTACATGCGCGAGAACAAGGAGCTGATCGAGAAGGCCAGGGCGCGGGTCAAGAAGATCCTCAAGGACACCGACCCCAAGTCCCCGGCTTTCGAGGACCACCTGAAGAACAAGATCCGCAACGACATCGGCCAATTCCTGTTCACGGCGATCAAGCGCCGGCCGATGATCCTGCCCGTGATCATCGAGGTGTAACGGCAAACGCCGAAAAAGACCGCCGGCAACGGCGGTCTTTTTTGAATTCCTGCTTACCACTTCCGGAACCGCTCCCGGGCCGCGGCCGGACACTCACTCGACCGCCGACAGGTCGCGCACGACCGGCGCTTCCCCGCGCCCCAGGCGGCTTCCGGTCTCCAGATCGACCCGCAGCAGGGCGTCGATCCGCCGGGCTTCGGAGATATCAAAGCCGCCTTGGCCAATAATGTTCCGGACGTAGGTCAGCGTCTGACCGCCCGGCCGATAGTGGCCCGAGCCGTTGTTGACCTCCTTGAGCCTCCACTGCCCCGGGCCGACCTTCTCGAAAGCCGCCTCGCCGGCGCCGAAGACGTTCCGGCCGCCGGCCAGTTCCGAATGGGCGGCGCGGCCCGTGACCGGACCGCCGAATTTTTCCTCGTCGAAACGGATGGTGCCGTCCGCCTCCACGACGTAGATGAACTTGATGACGTTCCGGTCCACCTGTTTGACCGCGCGCTTGGCGAACTTGTCCCACTCCTGCTGGCCGCCGAGGGTTTCCGTATAGACGCCGGCCAGATCCTGTCGCGACGCCGTGATCAGTTCGTCCAGCCGCGCGGCGATCTCGCGCTTTCGGGCCACGTCCGGTTCGGCCTCGACCTCGGTTTTCTTCCGCTCGCGCAGGGATCCGATCTGCGATCTGAGGCCGTCGATGCGGGTGCGGTTCATCTCCGACGCGCGAAGCCTGGTCCGGAGACGGGACAGTTCGGCGGCCGACTCCGGGGTCTGGTCCGGCCGGGCCGCGAGCTCCTCCGCCCGGCGGGAGACATCCGCCAGCGCCGCCTCGGCCCGCTGGAGATTCTCGACCAGCATCTTGCTTTCCGCCTGGGCGATCTTGGATTCGGTCAGGTCGGTCAGGCGCTGCTCCCGGGCCGATTCCTTCTTGGCCGCGGGATCATGCACGACGAGTTCGCGGTAGCGCCGGTCCAGTCCGGGGTCGGCCAGCAGGCCGCGCAGCTGCTCCAGCCCCAGGAAACGCTTCTCCGGTTCTTCATAGGTCCGGCCTTTCTGTCCCTCCCGCTTGTTCGCCTCCAGAAGGCCGTCCAACATCAGATGTTCGGCGTCGAGAGCGTAGCCGTTCTCCGGGCCCTGGTAGCCGAGCTCGGCGCGCGCCGCGGCCGCGGCCGCGTCAGGCTGTTCACGGCGGGCCAGTTCCGCCTGGCGGATGCCGGCGATCCGGCCGGTGACGATGTCCGTCGTGCCGGTGACGAGCGCCTCATAGGCCGGCGTGCCCGGCTTGCCGGCGAGAGCGTAGGATTGCTTCGCCTTGGTCGTGTTGGGATTGGAGCGGAGGACCTCCTGGTAGCGCCGGATCATCCCCTCCATGAAGGAACGGGCCGAGGCGTCGTTACCCAGTTCCGGCGATTCCACGCCGACCGCCGGTCCGGCTTCCGTCGGATGGCGCGCGTTCTCCGCCTTTCGCCAGATGCCCTCCAGGCGCTTGCGCTCGTACTCCTCGAAAACCTTGAGGTCCTTGATCTTCAACGGGTCGGCCAGGACGGCGGCCAGCTCCGGCGAAGGGTCGGCGATGTTCGTTCCGGTCAGGATGTCCCGGATCAGCGCCTTGTCCTTGTCGATGACCGCCCGTTCGAGGCCGGCGATGACGGCCCGGTCGCGCTCGTCGTAGCGGTCGCGGTTCTCGAAACGCAGATTGCCCGACTCCCGCCGCGCGGCGCGCAGCGGAAACCGGTATTCCTTGCCGCTGGGCAGGGGCAGCGCGTAGACGACCTCGACATCCGGCGCAGCGCCCGGGTCGTCGATGGCCGTGCCCATGAGCCAGGTGACGTACTCGCCGTCCAGCCGGCCGTTGATCTCCAGGGCCGCGCCGGCGGCCAGGCCGGACTCGACGGCCTTCTGGTACTTGAGCACCTGGTTCCGGTCGCCGGCGCCGGCGCCGCAGGCCCGGCGCGGCGAGTTCTTCACGTCGAGGATGAACGGCAGTTTCCGGCCGTCGGGCGCGGTGCGGACGATCGGCACGTCGAGTTCGGCGTCCACCGGCCGGGCGACCGTCGGCTCGCGGCCGAATTCCTTTTCGTTGCGGTAGGCCTGGTAGCGCGCCTGGTTCTCAGGGAGCTCGGCGTCGAAATCGACCTCTTCCAAGCCCTGGTCCAGCGCCGAAGCGATGCGGCTCAATTCCAGATTGAGGCCCTGAACGGCCGTAACTTTAGCGACCGGGTCGCCGCCTTTGAGACAATCGGCAAAGCGTTCAAGGTAACGTTCGCGAAGCTGATCGGAAGGCAGCCGCGCCGCCAGCTCGGAAAATCTTTCGCCCTCCTTGGGCCGCGGCAGGCCGGCGGCCAGTTCCGCCAGGCGCTCACGGAAACCGGCGGCCCCGGTCTCGGGCGCGGCCTGGGCCAGAAGCGCGTCGATCTCCTCT
>JBAIXY010000136.1:0-1724 GCA_037916205.1 Vicinamibacterales bacterium
TGGATGGAACCGGGATAATCGGCCGCCAGTCGCAGCGCCTCCTGGCCGTCTCTTGTTTCCAGGAGCGTGTAGCCCAGGCCGCTCAACACACGCTGGGTCAGCTCGCGCGCCCCCTCGTCGTCTTCGACCAACAAGATCGTTTCGCTCCCTCTCGGCATTTCCGCTCTGGCCGGCGCGGGAGCCGCCGGCGCCGTGGCCGGTCGAACGCGCGGCAGGTAGACCTTGAAGGTGGTGCCCACGCCTTCTTCGCTGTAGACTTGGACGTCGCCTCCGCACTGCTTGACGATGCCGTACACCGTGGCCAGGCCTAACCCGGTGCCCCGGCCCATCTCTTTGGTGGTGAAGAAGGGCTCGAAGAGGTGCGCTTTGACCTCCTCGCTCATGCCGGCTCCCGTATCGCTGATGGCCAGCAGCACGTACTCGCCCGGCTGGATCCCCAGATGGCCGGCAGCGTAGACCTCGTCGAGAGTGACGTTGGCCGTCTCGATGGTCAGCTTGCCCCCGTTGGACATGGCGTCGCGGGCGTTGACGGCCAGATTGAGGATGATCTGCTCGACCTGGACGGGGTCGGCCTGGGTCAGCCACAGGCCGGGCGCCGGGACAGTCTGCAGCTCGACATCCTCGCCGATGATGCGCCGCAGCATTTTGTCCACGTTGGCCAGCACTTCGTTGAGGTTCAGCCTCACCGGCTGGACGATCTGCTTGCGCGAGAAGGCCATCAACTGGCGCACCAGGCCGGCCGCCCGCTGGCCGCTGCTCATCACCTTTTTGACCGACTCCTGGAGCGGATGGTCCGGCGCCAGCTCCAGGCTCATCAGCTCGGAAAAACCGTTGATGGCCGTCAGGATGTTGTTGAAGTCATGAGCCACGCCGGCCGTCAGCCGGCCGACCGCCTCCATCTTCTGCGCCTGGTAGTATTGCTCCTCCAGGCGCAGCTCGCGCGTCACGTCGCGCTTGACGGCCACGTAGTTCACGATGGCCCCGCTCTCATTGCGCACCGGGCTGATGGTGACCTCTTCGGTGTATAAGCTGCCGTCTTTCCTTCTGTTTACGATGCGGTCCTGCCACACCTGGCCGGCGGTGATGGTCGCCCACAGGGACGTGTAGAAGGCGGCATTCTGCTTGCCGCTCTTGAGGAAGCGCGGGGTCTGGCCGACGGCCTCCGCCTGGCCGTAGCCGCTGGTGCGCTCGAAGGCCGGGTTGACATACAGGATCGTGCCGGCGGTGTCGGTGATGACGATGCTCTCGGCCGCCTGCTCGACCGCCGTCGCCAGGCGCGCGTGAGTCTCCTCCGCCCGCTTGTGCTCGGTAATGTCGCGCGTCACCGAGCCAACCCGGTAGCCTTGGTCTGTCTTGATGGGGAACACGACCTGCTGGATGGTGCGCCGCTCGCCGTCAGGCCGGACTACTTCGGCTTCGAGCAGCCGGTCGAAGAGGGGGGATTGCCCGGTTCGCAGAGCGTCGAGGACGCTGGCTTTGAAGTAGGCGAGGCGCTCCGGGGTTCGTCTCTCCGGCAGATCAACGCGGAATTGTAACTCCCAGAGAGGCTGGCCAAGCGCCTCGTCGCGCTTAATCCCGGTCATCCGCTCGCGGGCCTGATTCCACTCGATGACGAAACCCTGTTCGTCGACCAGGACTACCCCATCCGAGGATTGCTCGATGAGGGTGCGGAATTTTCTTTCGCTGTTGCGCAGCGCGCCCTGCGCCTGGTGCAGCACGGCGAT
>JBAIXY010000137.1:0-5080 GCA_037916205.1 Vicinamibacterales bacterium
GGCTGCTCGGCTGGCGCAGTCCCGATTTCGTCTACCGGCCGGCGGGGACCAAGAAGCTGTCCCTGCTGCTCAAGAACTACCAGCTGTCCGACGACATCGCCTTCCGCTTCTCGACCCGCAGCTGGAAGGACTGGCCGCTGACCGCCGAAAAGTTCGCCCGCTGGATCGACCGGATCAACGGCAACGGCACCAACGTCAACCTGTTCATGGACTACGAGACCATCGGCGAGCACCAGTGGGTCGAGACCGGCATCTTCGATTTCCTGCGCCGCCTGCCGGAAGAGATCCTCCGCCATCCGGACAACTCCTTCGCCACGCCGAGCGAGCTGATCGCCAGGTACAAGCCGGTGGGCGAGATCGACTGCCCCGAATTCGTCTCCTGGGCCGACATCGGCCGCGACATCACCGCCTGGCGCGGCAACCGCATGCAGGAGGAGGCCCTGCGCTCGGTCTACGAACTGGAGAAGCCGGTGCTGGAGTCCGGCGACCGCGGCCTGATCTCCGACTGGAGCCGGCTTCAGACCTCGGACCATTTCTATTACATGTGCACCAAGTGGTTCGCCGACGGCGACGTCCACGCCTACTTCAATCCTTACGAATCGCCGTACGACGCTTTCGCCAGCTACATGAACGCAGTCAACGATCTCCGGTCGCGATTGGCGGCCGCGAAAGGGGGTGAGAAACCATGAAGAATCCAACTCCAGCCGAGGCCAAACGCTATCTGGCCGTGGTCACCCCCGAATGGAAAGCCTTCTGGTTCCATAAGGGACCGGTGGTCAAGAGCCTGAAAGAACTTCTGTCGGCGCTGTCCAAGGTGCCGCAGCCGATGTTCGAGCATCACGTCAACGGCCCGAAGAACGATCTGGCCCTCTGGGTCAGGGATGTCGTCGGCGACGCCGAACTCGCCGGTGAACTGAAGATGGCCAAAACGATCAAGGCGACGATGGAGGCGATCGACAAGCGCCTCAAGCAGCTCGATAAGAGCATGGTCGTGGTCGCGCCGCGCATGAAGGCCAAAAAATGACACCGCGCCGGACAAAATCCCTTCATCACCGAACATGGAGGGATTTTAGTTTTTGACGCCCGTGACCCGCGACCAGGCCGGCCCTTGACCGGCCAGGCCCGGCCTCATTCCGCCTTAATCTGCCCTCGCCGGCCTCGGCGTGATATAATGTAGGAAGCCTATATGCCGCGTTCCCTCGTGCTCGGAAACGGCCAATTGCTGGTCTGCCTGGACGCCAACGGCCTTGTCCGGGACCTCTTTTTCGATTACGTCGGCCAGGAAAACCACGTCGGCGGCCACCGGCACCACGTCGGCTTCTGGGTGGACGGCGCTTTCAGCTGGCTCGAGGACGCCGCCTGGAAGAAGGACATCCGCTACGAGGAGGGGAGCATGGTCGGCTCGATCGTCGCCTCGAACGAGCGGCTCGGCCTGTCCATCGAGTTCCGCGACGCGGTCTACAACGAGAAGGACCTGTTCATCCGCCGGCTGACCGTGCGCAACACCCGCGGCGGCTCGCGGCAGGCCCGCGTCTTCTTCGGCCAGGAGTTCCAGATCTCCGAGACCGCGCAGGGCAACAGCGCTTTCTACGAACCGGTCGAGAACATCGTCGTCCACTACAAGGGCCGCCGCGTCTTCATGATCAGCGGCCAGGCCGGCGGTTCGGGCATCTCCGACTACGCCATCGGCACGGCCCACCACCGCGGGCTCGAGGGCACCTGGCGCGACGCCGAGGACGGCGTGCTGTCCAAGAACCCGGTGGACCACGGCTCGGTGGATTCCGTCGTCGGCTTTGAACTGAACCTGCCGTCGAAGGGCGAGGAGACGCTCTACTACTGGATCGCCGCCGGCCACAGCCTGGTCGAAGCCCACACCCTCAACCAGTACATCATCGAGCGCACGCCCGAGCACCTGCTCCGGACCACCGAGGATTTCTGGCGGGCCTGGATCGACATGTACAAGTTCGAGTTCCCCGACCTGCCCAAGACGATGGTCGACCTGTTCAAGACCTCGCTCCTGATCATCCGCACCCACGTCGACAACCGCGGCGCGGTCATCGCCTCGGCCGATTCCGATTTCCTCCAGCACGGCCGCGACACCTACGCCTACATGTGGCCGCGCGACGGCGCTTTCGTGGCCAAGGCCCTGGATTCGGCCGGCTATTTCGAGAACACCCAGGAGTTCTTCAAGTTCTGCAACAAGGTGATCATGCCGGACGGCTACCTGATGCACAAATACAACGCCGCCATGTCGCTGGGATCGTCCTGGCATCCCTGGGTCGCCGCCGGCCACCCGCACCTGCCGATCCAGGAGGACGAGACGGCGCTCGTCCTGCACGCCCTCTACAACCACTACGTCAACAAGCACGACCTGGAGTTCATCGAGTCGATCTACAATTCCTTCATCCGGCCGGCGGGCAATTTCCTGGTCCAGTACCGCCACGAGGCCACCGGCCTGCCCCGGCCGTCCTACAACCTCTGGGAGGAGCAGCGGGCCGTTTCCACTTTCACCTGCGCCTCGGTCTACGGCGGGCTCAAGGCGGCGGCCGAGTTCTCGCGCATCCTCGGCAAGATGCAGCGGGTCAAGCGCTACGAGGACGCGGCCGCGGAGGTCCGCGAGGGGATGATGAAGCACCTCTACGACCCCAAGACCGGCAACTTCCTGAAGTCGATCCGCTGGACGGACGACGGGCAGGAGATCCGCGACCCCCAGATCGACGCCTCGACCGTCTACGGCGTGACCGAGTTCGGCGTCCTGGAGATCGACGACCCGCGCCTCAAGCAGGCCTGGGAGAATACCAAGAAGGCGCTCTGGGTGCCCGGCTCGGTCGGCGGCCTGGCCCGCTATGCCGGCGACGTTTATTTCAAGGTCGCCGACAGCGTGCCCGGCAACCCCTGGTTCATCTGCACGCTCTGGTACGCCCAGTACCTGATCAAGACCGCCAAGACCAAAAAGGACATGCAGCAGGCCGGCGAGATCCTCGACTGGGTCGTCCGCTACAGCCAGACCTGCGGCGTGCTTTCCGAGCAGCTCAATCCGCTGACCGGCGGCCAGCTGTCGGCCGCGCCGCTGACCTGGAGCCACGCCGCTTTCGTCCAGACGATGATCGACTACCTGAAGCGTCTCAAGGAGCTGGGCCTCTGCGAGCACTGCCTGCCCGTCCGCTGAGCGCGACTTTTCTGCGATTGTGCTATAATTTTTTAGGTCAAAAATAACCTTAACGCGAAAAAGTATGGCGGACAGGAAGATCGCCAAACTCGAGGTCAAGCGCGACATCTGCATCGGGGCTACCCCCTGCGTCGTCGCCGCGCCGGCGGCCATGGAGCTCGACGGCGAGAGCAAGGCCGTTTACAAGATCAAGGGCGGAGCCAAGAGCTCGGGCCCGATCACCCGCGACCAGATCGAGGACCCCTCGGTCGACGACGCGACCCTGCTCATCGCCGCCCAGTCCTGCCCGGTCAAGGCCATTTTCCTCTACGACGAGGCCGGCCAGCAGATCTATCCGGAATAACCCGTCCGCTTTATGGCGGAAAAGAGGTACCTGATCATCGGCGGCGGCGTCGCCGGGACGACCGCGGCCGACACCATCCGCCAGCTTGATCCGGCCGGCGAGATCACCATCGTCTCAGCCGAGCCGCACGTTTTTTATTCCCGGATCATGATCTCCAAGCCGCATTTCTTCCTGGGCAAGGTGCCCTTCGACCAGATCTGGCTGCGCAAGCAGGCTTGGTACGTGGAGAAGAACATCACTTTCATCGGCGGGCACTCCGCCGTCAAGTTCGATACCGCGGCCCACACCGCGACGCTCGACGACGGCCGGGTGCTCATTTACGACAAGCTGCTCCTGGCCCTGGGCGTCCAGGCCCGGCGCTGGACCGTGCCGGGCGCCGACAAGAAAGGCGTCCACTACGTCCGGACGCTCGAGGACGGGCAGGGACAGATGGCCGCGGCCAAGACCGCCAAGCAGGCGATCGTCGTCGGCGGCGGGGCCATCGGCTTCGAGATGTGCGAACTCTGGAAGATGTCCGGACTGGACACGACGCTGGTCATCCGCGAACCGCACTACTGGGACCCGGTGCTCGACGAGCCCTCGGGCAAAATGATCGAGGACGCTCTCGAGAAGCACGGCATCAAAGTGATCCGAAATCAGTACGTGACCGAGGCCTACGGAGGCGAATCCATCGAGGGCATCGTCCTGCAGGACGGCACCAAGCTGCCCTGCCAGGCCGTGACCATCGGCATCGGCGGCTTCTGCCCGTTCGGCCCGGCCCAGGAGGCCGGCATCAAGGTCAACCGCGGCGTCCTGACCAACGAGTTCCTGGAGACGAGCGCGCCCGACGTCTGGGCTGCCGGCGACGCCGCCGAGTACGACGACCTGATCTTCGAGGAGCGGACGCAGTTCGGCAGCTGGAGCAACGCCCAGATGCAGGGCAAGATCGCCGGCACCAACATGGCCGGCCGGCGCCAGGCCTACCGCACGGTCACTTTCTACGCCGTGAGCGGCCTGGGCATCAACATCGCTTTCGTCGGCACGGTCGCGCCCGTGCCCGGCCGCCAGTACGTCGCCCGCGGTTCGCGGGAGATGAACGCCTACGCCCGGCTCATCCTCAAGGACGGCCGGCTGGTCGGCGCCACCATGCTGAACCGCACGGCCGAGATCGGCCAGCTGGCCAAGCTCATCGAGAAGAAGGTCGACCTCTCCGGCAAGCTGGCCGAACTGGCCGACCCCAAATTCGACCTGAAGACGCTGGTCGTCTAACCCAAGCCGCGATTATGCCCGCCAAGAAGAATTCAAAAAAGCCGGCCGTGCCCCCGATCCGCATCGGCTGGTTCTCTTATTCCTGCTGCGAGGACAGCACCATCGTCCTGACCGAGATCATGAACGACCACTGGCAGGAGTGGAAGCACCTGTTCGAGTTCGTCCACGCCCGCGTGCTCCAGAACAACAACAGGTGGGAGCCGATGGACATCGCTTTCATCGAGGGCGCCATCGCCTCGGACAAGCACGAGGCCGAGGTCAAGAAGATCCGCGACCTGGCCAAGATCGTCGTGGCCATCGGCGCCTGCGCCTGCACCGGC